>JAKAEF010000025.1 GCA_021820025.1 bacterium
GTGGGACAGCATTAGGAAGTTTACAAAATATAACTCCAAAAATTAGAAAAGATGTAATTGCAGCTTTATCTAAAGAATTTGATTTTCACTTTAAAGGCTCAAAAAATTATTTTGAGGGAACAAGTTCTTCATCTGATTTGCAAAAAATATCGATTGGTTTAGATAGCCTGGCAACAGATGTAATAAAAATTGCAAATGATCTCCGTTTGCTTTCATCTGGTCCCAGAGCTGGATTTAATGAAATAAAACTACCACCTGTTCAGGCAGGTTCTTCAATTATGCCGGGAAAAGTTAATCCATCAATTTTAGAAGCTGTAACAATGGCTTGTTTTAAAATAAAAGGATTAGCAACTACAGTGGATTTAACTACTATGCATGCACAGTTGCAATTGCAGGCCCTAATGCCTGTTATTGGATTTTCTTTATATGAAATGTTTGATATATGTACCAATAGTTTGCGTATATTTTGGGAAAAATGTTTACTAGAAATTCAAATTAACAAAAAAGAAGCACAGAAAAATTTGGAATATAGTTTTGTGTATGCAACAGAATATTCGGAAAAATTAGGCTATGCAAAAGTTGCACAATTAGTTAAAAAAGCCTACGCAGAGAATGTAAACTTAAAAGAATTATTAGACAGAGAACTTAACATTAAATAATTCTTATTTTCTTGACATTGTTATGGTAGTTTGATCTACTAAATATAGTGAGGAAAAGAAGAAAATCAACCACCCATCACAAAAAAAATACTCTTCATAAGAAGATAACTATTCTTATTGGCTTTGCAACAATTACTACCTTTTTGCTTTTTGTTGTTAGCAGTATTGGCTTTAAACAATCACAAAAAAGTGTGTTAGGTGCGACTGTTACCCAATTGGCAATGCTTGTAAATGATGGGGGTGGTGGATCTGCCCCAACACCAACCCCTACACCAAATCCCTATACATGTTCTAAGCAGGCAACAGGTGCCGGTTGTTATAAATATGAGTGTCCATCAAATATGCATAACATTGCAGGATCATGTCAAATAATGGATTCTGTTTGTTGTGCCCCCGGCGCACCAACTCCCACTCCTGCTCCAGTAATTTTGTTTGAGACATCATTTACTGTTACAAGTACACCCGCTCCTAAAAGTGGTACATTCTTGAGCGCCCCATCAACGAGCACTACTTCTAATGTAGGCTTTGATTCAATACACTCGTATCAACAGGGTTCTAGCGAAGGAAATGGTGGTGGATCAAAACCACGTGTTATCCCAACTGCAACTCCCACTCCAACTCAGCAAACCCAGGATATAATGACGTATTTAAATGATCAAATTTCTAATACTTGTACAGCGACCGACGCAAATGGCAATACAATTACGGTTGCAGATGGACAACAATGTCCAAATTCGCCTTATTTGTGTGCTAACAATTATTGTGCAGGGCTCTGTACATCTAATCCTAGTGGGTGTGCAGGGGGAAGCGGACAATGTCAGCAAAATGGTCTTTGTGAAAGTGTTCCAACCTCGGCTCCATCGCCAACGGTAGGTCCATATCCAACAAATCCTCCGCTGCAACAGAATACGCAAACAACTCAGCAAAACACACAGCAAGCGCAATTTACGCCACCTCCTCAGGTGCCAGATACACCTGTCCCTCCATCTCAACAGTCTCAATCTAATATTTTTCAGTCATTCTTTAACACAATTCCTTTCTTCCAAAAAACACAAACTTCAGAAACTCCTTCTACATCAACGCGTCCTATGCCGACACCAACCCCTGGGCCTCTGTTTCAAGGAACAGCAGCATTAACAGGTGGGCAAGTACAATTAGAAATTCAAGTATTTGTTACAGTAAAAAACGGCAAGTTAGTTATTGTTGCTAAACGCGCCGATGGTGCTTCTGTAACATTAAGTGATACTGCAACGCAGAGGCTATTGCAACTTATGTCTTTAGGTAATTTGCCTGCCATTATGGCAAATGGAGCAAGCACATTTATTATTCGTGTAGGTGATACTCAGGCCGTTACAAGTCTACCAACCAGTATTACTTTACCCTTTGGAACAATCGTAGTTACTGGGCCAGATGGTGAAGATAAACAGCTGGCACTTATGCCAAATGATGCAGTACAGGCTGCATTGCAAAGTCAGGCATTGGATAAAGTTGATAGAAAACAATCACTGTGGGACTACATTTTGCATGGTACATCGACACAAAAATTAGATACGTTGGTATATATTACAACACTGCCTGATGGCGTTATTAGTTATGCCGTGCCTGGAACAATCACGAAGCGCTTTATTGCTTCTTTCCCAATAGATATTAGTAGGACTGTTTATATTTCTCCTGATACAGGAAAAGTACAGCAAATAACAGAAAACCCAATCTCAAGTGTTTTAGATAAGGTTTCTGTTCCCTATATAACTTCTGTAATGCCATAAAAATTTGCTACAATAGACAAATGAAAAAATCTGTTGCTTTTACTCAAGAGGGATATAACGCTCTTTTAGAGCGTAAGGAAAAATTACTTAAAGAACGTCCAGGTGCAGTAGCAGAATTAAAACGGGCACGAGAAATGGGAGATTTAAGTGAAAATGGAGCATATAAAGGAGCACGATTTAAACTTTCTCAAATTGACAGAGATTTGCGCTTTGTTGAAGATCTCTTAAAAAAAGCATATGTATCTACTGCAACAACGGTTGGATTTGTAGACATTGGAACTACCGTTGTTGTATCAACAGATAATAAAACGCTCACTTATGCAATTGTTGGAGGGTATGAATCAAATCCATTAGAAGGAAAAATTTCTCATATTTCTCCTCTTGGAAAATCTCTCCTTGGAAAAAAAATTGGAGACAGTATAACAATTTCTGCTCCAAAAGGAGAAGTTACGTATACAATTCTTGAAATTAAATAACTACTGACAAGAGAATTGCAGGGGTTGAGAAAAAGTAGAAAAAGTATTGCAATTGCTGCATGTTGCATATGCCCATTGTGCAAAATAAGTTTGAGATGGTGTAAAAATAAAACCGGTTGTTATAGAAGGAGAACTTTGGTTAATAACAGAATTTGTTACATCATACATCTGATTCCCTCCACTTGATGTTCCAATAATTAATCTATATTGCTGCATGTTTTGAATAACAGAGTTGTTATTTACCATAATTTGTACTTGCCATAAATTAGTAGATGTATTTTTGCCTATACAGGTATTTGTCATGGTGCTATTCCCTTGAGGTGAAAGAGGAATTGTTGGTGCGTTAATAGTTAGTACGGTATTATCTGTAGGTGCTGGTACGGTAACAATTTGCGATTGGGCAACTGTTGTTGCTCCTTGAGTAAGAGATGCCTGAAAATCATAAAGAGTTCCTGATAATGCGTCTTTCCATGTCCATGTTGTTCCCGATTGGGGATACATATTTGTAACAACCTGAGCAAATTGAGATGTCCCTGTTGGCCTGTACCAAACAGATAACGAGCTGCCGCTTGGGATTGTGCCATTGAGCACAATATTTCCTGAAATAGACGTTTGGATAGGTTGAGGAGATGTAAGATTTGACGTTAAATAAATAACTTCATTTGTTGCAGGTGCAGTGACAATAATTTTATCTGATTTTAGTATTGTTGTTGATCCTTGCTGCAAAAATGCCCTTATTTCATATTGTGTGCCTGTTACTGCTTTATCCCACGCCCAAGAAATTTTATCTATCGGTGTAAGACCACTTGCAATTGGGGTAAAGTCAGTATCTGAGTCTTTTTTCTCCAGAATAGAAAGCGATGTTCCAGGAGGAATATATCCACTCACATCAACAATACCTGCAATAGTTGCAGGTTTTGGTGGAGCAGTTACTGTTGATTGTACCTGCACAACCTGGTTAACAGCTGGTGCAGCAACAGTTAAAATATTTGATACATCCTGCGTTTTCCCATTAATAAGTAAACTTGCCTGAATTTCATAAGACATTCCTGAAAATGCGCCATCCCATTTCCAAGATGAGTTATTTGTTGCTGGAATTGTAGCAAAAGGTGCAAAGACATCATGTCCAGTTGAGCTTCTTTGACTTAAAATAATGCTAGCTCCTTCTGGTGCATAACCGTTAAAATTAATCACTCCAGAAATGATTGCCGGCACTTGTGTTGTTTGATTTTGTTGCACTGTTTGTTTGATTATTACCGGTTGTTTTTTTGGGGAAAAAATAAGGTAAAGCATGACAACGGAAAAAAGTATAATGCCGCCAATAACAACGCCCAATAGCACATTCACCCAATCAGATGTAAATGGGGGTTCAATTGAAGGGACATTTTTGGATTCAGGGAAATCCATTAAGCCTAGTATGGCACTGAAAACAAAAAATTGTCAACAAAATAAAAATTAATTTTTTGTAGTTTGGTTTAAGTATGCAAGAATTGTTGCCGGACCCTTGGTATTAGGATATGCTAAATCTCCGATAACAATATTTCTTTGATAATTTTCTTTAATTAGTTTTCCAAAATGAAAATATCCAATTTTTTCTTTATGTTTTTGCATGTTATCTTTAAAAATAGACAAATCTTCTCCTGCATATTCATCTATTTCTTTATTAATTAAAATATTTGCAAGTCTTGAACCACCAACTAAAATTGCAGTTGCATTTGTCCCTTTTGCTCCATAAAAAAGCATTGCCAAATCAGGATAACTATCACCTGCAAGAATTACTTGCAAATCTTTTGCAAAAATAGCATATTTTTCTAATTTTTCACACAATTTTTGTACGACATGATTTACTGCATTTCCTTTGTTTCCCAAAGCAGGAGTTAGATAAATAGCAAATTTATTATGTTTGGTATGGCTTTCATCAATAATACGGATTCCTGAAGATACAAATCTAGACATTTTATTTGTTGCCTCAGATGTTGCAATAATTTTTTTTAAATGCAATATAAAATTTTTCTTGTCTTTGACTGAAGAAAAAAGCAATTTAATTCTATATTTTGGAGGATAGATATCTGCAATATGGTTTTCGTATGCTTCTTTTGATTCAAAAATAGCAAATTTTGCTAATTTTTGTGGATCTGCAAGAGAAATAATTTCTCTTGTTTTTTTTCGCCAAACAATACTTGAAATACCAAATTTTTTTTCAAAAGATCTATCAAGCATATATCCGCCGTTCTCTTGTTTTACTAATATTTGTGTCCCTGTTGATCCAATAATAATATCTGGATTCACAAGATTTTGATTTATTTTTGCAGGATCTTTATATGTATATTTATTGTCTTTTTTTTCTATAAAAGGTTTTGGACGCAAAAATCCTAGTTGTAGAGACTTTTCATACTCCTTTTTACTCATAACCATTTCTTCTGTACGAGCCGTTACAAAGGTTAACTGATAATCCATTTTTTTAAACCTAGTCCTTGTTTGCTCAATAATTTTTTCATCTCCTGTGAGGGTACTATCTATATCTAAAAATGCAATTTTTAGGGGCTTTTCTATTTTTATTCTTGTAGCTAGTTTTTTTAAAAGAAGACTGTTTGTATAAGCGTCGTCTAATAATTTCGTATTCTCACTCTCTTCCATATCCACTATTTAGTATACACCTCTTTTCTTTAAAGGGCAAATCAACCAATTATATTTGGATACAAAATGTGCTCTAATTTTCTAAAGCCATGAGGGTTTTTAAAAGCTCGGCTGACCAACGATAGACATTGTAGTTTTGTACAATCTCTCTCATTCGCTTCATTCGCTTTGTCTGCTCCGCTTGCATCATAGTAAGCGCAGTTTTAAAACTTTCTGCTGTCTGTTCAATGTTATATGGATTAACAATGATTGCATCTTTTAATTCTCTAGAGGCCCCTGCAAACTGACTTAGTAATAAAACGCCTTTTTCATCACTTCTTGCCATAATAAATTCTTTTGCTACAAGATTCATGCCGTCATGTAATGATGTGACAGCACAAAAATCTGCTGCTTTATAGTATTTATATAGTTGTTCGTGTGTGTGATGTTTTTTTAAGAAAACAATTGGCTTCCAGTCTCTTGTTCTAAATGTTGCATTAATTCTTTCAATCTCTTTTTCTACTTCTTCAGCAAATTTTGCATATTGGGGAACTGTTGTCCTGCTTGGAGCAGAAATTTGGACAAACGTAAAATTCTTTCTGTATGCAGGATATGTTTGTAAAAAATATTCAACGGCATGAAGTCTCTCTAATAGTCCTTTTGTATAATCCAGTCTATCAACACCAAGTCCCATATATTTTGTCTTAATGCCAAGTTCTTCAAATACTTCTTTTTTGTTTTTTTCTACTTGTTCGGTACTTTCTTTTTCTTGTTCTAAAAATGGAATACTAATTGGGAAAGGTTTAATAAAGGATACATGTCCTTCTTTTTGGACGGCAAATAATTCAAGATCAACAAGAGCTTCAAGTTCATGGCTGACGGTATCAATAAAATTATTACAATGAAGTTGTGTATGAAATCCAAGTAAATCTGCTCCAAGCATTCCTTCAAGAATTTCTCTTCTCCAAGGACAAATCTGAAAACTTTCTGCATTTGGCCATGGAATATGCCAGAATATACCAATAATTGCATCTGGTCTGCTATTTTTTATCATTTTTGGCAAAAGAGCAAAGTGGAAATCTTGAATGAGAATAATAGGTTTTCTAACATCTTTAATTTCTTTTAATAGTGTTTGAGCAAATTTTCCATTAACCTTTTCATATTGATACCAATCTTCTTTTCTAAAAACAGGTCTTGTATGAGCTGTATGGCAAAGAGGCCAAAGTCCTTCATTACAAAATCCATTGTAATATCCTTTTTCTTCTTCTTTCGTTAGCCATACTCTCTTTAATGTATATTTGGGATCATCTGGCGGAACTTTAATTTTGTCATGAGAGTTAACTGTTAGCTTATCTGCATCACCCGAGCCATGTGCAATCCACATGCCACCACATGAGCGCATAATTGGCTCTAATGCTGTTACCATACCACTTGCAGGTTGGATATAAGAAATTTTATTGCCTTGTTTAATATGCATATATGGTTCACGGTTGGAAACAACAAAAATATTTTTCCCTTTTAATAAATCTTTAGTAAATTCTTTTAATCTTTCTGCTGTCCATGGAGAATCCAGTTTTTCAAGTCTCAGTCTTGCTTCTTGTGTTGCAATATTTCGAGCTTCTTGAAGGCTTTTAGAAATACTGGTAAATTCATTAATTAACGGTTCAAAAAAAATATGATTTGCTATTTTCCCTTTTGGAATATTTCCATTTCGTGCATTTTTTATAGACTCTGCTAATGCTTTAATTGGTTTTGAAATAAACCAGTAAATAATAAACAAAACAGCAAGAGAAATTGCAATGGATTGTACAAGAAGTCTTAATAAGTTATTTTTCCAAATATCAAATATTCTGTCATTAATATATCCGGCATTTTGCACAATCATTAACGAACCAACAACAGCTCCTTTGTTATCATGTAAAGGAATTGCATAGTCATAGACACTATTATTATCTAAAGAGCTAAAATCTCCACTTGCTTTGTCTGCATCCATTATGTTGGCAGGAAGCGTTTCTGTTTTGGCAAATTCTGTTGAAAATCCGGTTGATAATGCCAATAAGTTATCTTTATTGTCGTAGACGGCAACACCCAGTAGTCGTTCAGAATTGGTATATTTATCAACCAAAGTTTGTAGGTAAGTAGAATAATAGGTATTAAACATGTAGGGCTTTAGATTGTCATTAATTCTGTGTGCAGTTTCATCGGACCGTTTTTGGATATCTGCAGCTAAGGATTTCTGTTCACGGTCTACCTGCTGAAACGTGAAGACAACAACAATTAATGTAATGACAAAAGTAAGAAATAAGATTGCTGAGATAACCTGTTTCATGTAGTAAGCCTAGTATACTACTTTTGCTTTTTGGTGTAAAATTCAGCCTCGATATGTTGAATAGCTTCTGGTTTTGAGATACAATTGGGAATATGTTTAAGCCCGTTTCTCCAAAAGTGGATTTTGCGAAATTAGAAGACGAGATTTTAAAGTTTTGGAAAGAAGACAATACCTTTGAAAAATCTATAAAACTTCGTCCAGAAGATAAAAGGTGGACTTTTTTAGATGGTCCCCCATTTGTTACGGGAATGCCTCATTATGGATCGCTTCTTTCTAGTATTGTCAAAGATATTTTTGGCAGATATTGGACAATGAAGGGTTATAGAGTACGACGTGTTTGGGGATGGGATGGGCATGGTTTGCCAATAGAAAATAAAGTAGAAGGCGAGCTTGAAATTAAGCGGAAAAAAGACATCGAAGAAAAAATAGGGGTTAAAACATTTATAGACCGCTGTTTGCACTATGTAAACCAGGTTTCTGGAGAATGGGAATGGTATGTAGATCATGTTGGCCGATGGGTAGACTTTAAACATGCCTACAAAACATGGGATTTGCCATACATGGAATCGGTTATGTGGGTATTTAAGCAAATGTATGACAAAGGGTATATTTATAAAGGTTTGCGTGTTAGTTTGTATTGTCCTCATTGTGCAACTCCTATTTCTAATTTTGAAGTTGCCATGGATGTAGATAACTATAAAGAAGTACCAGATGCAGCCACAACGTACAAATATCAATTGGCTGATGAAAAAAACACCTATATTTTAGCTTGGTCTACAACTCCTTGGAATAAAATAGTAACTCCTGCTTTGGCAATAAATCCTGAATTTATATACGTGAAAGTAAAACAAGGTGATGAATATTATATTTTGGCCAAATCTACTATAAAAATGCTTACAGAAGAGCCAAAATACCAAATTGTAGAAGAAATAAAAGGTAAAGACTTAATCGGCAAAAAATATGTTCCTCATTATGATTATTACCCAATAGCGCCAGGTGAAAAAGCTTTTGAGATAGTTGGTGGAGATTTTGTAACAGCAGATGAAGGAACAGGCGTTGTTACAATAGCTGCCTATGGAGAAGAAGATTTAAAGGTAATGAAAGAACAAAATGTACATATAGAAATGCATGTAGATGAAGAAGGCATGATTTTAGACAATGTCCCATTGTTCGGTGGCATGTACTATCTAAAAGCAAACAAAGCAGTTAACGAAGATTTAGAAAAACGGGGATTAATTTATAAAGATGAAACATTACCTCATAAAGTTCCTCTTTGCTGGAGGTGCCATACACGTCTTTACTATGCACCAATGGATGCTTGGTTTGTAAATGTACAAATTCTTAAAGAGCAAATGAAACAAACAAATGAACTTATAAATTGGTTTCCTGCTCACTTTAAGCATGGACGTTTTGAAAAAAGTTTAGAAAGCGCACCAGATTGGAATATTTCAAGAAACCGTTACTGGGGAAGTCCTGTTCCTGTTTGGGAGTGTGAATGTGGAGAAAGATATGTTCCAGAATCTGTTAAACAACTAGAAGAATGGTCTGGTAAAAAAATAACCAATCTGCACAAGCCAGATATTGATGAAGTAACCATACCATGCCAAAAATGCGGAAAAGAAGCTCATCGGGTACCCGAAGTTTTAGATTCTTGGATAGAGGCAGGAAGTGCTGCTTTTGGAGAAAGACATTATCCATTTGGAGAAGAAATAGATTTAGACAAATTTTACCCCCCAGATTATATTGCAGAATACACAGGTCAAATTAGAGCCTGGTTTTATGTTTTGCATGTAATTGCAAATGCTTTGGCACTGAGAAAAGATGGAGATAATATTTTATCTAAAAACGTTTCTGTAACAGGAGTTATTCAAGGGTCAGACGGCAAAAAAATGAGTAAAAATCTTAAAAATTACCCAGATCCAAAAGAAATGTTAGAAAAATATGGCGGAGATGCTCTTCGTTTGTACCTTCTTGATAGTCCAGTGATGCATGGAGAAGATTTACCGATTTCTGAAGAGCAATACAAAATGCAAATTAGAGGAACAATGCTTATTTTATGGAATGTCTATAATTTCTTTGTTTTAAATGCTAATACAGATAATTGGGAGCCGCTTTTTGAAGGTCAACCAAAAACAGAAAATATTTTAGACAAATGGATTTTATCCAGACTGAATAATAGTTTGGCAATTGTCACAAAAGCTTTAGATGGCTATGATACTGTTTTAGCAATAGATACGATTAAAAGTTTGGTTGATGATTTTTCTACCTGGCATATACGAAGAAGCAGAGATAGAGTGGGCGCAATGGCTGAAAACGATATAGATAAAGAAGCATTTTACCAAACAACCTATACTGTTTTAGTTACCATTTCTCAAATGTTAGCACCAATAGCTCCGTTTATTTCTGAAGAAATGTATAAAAATCTTACTTCCAAAGATTCTGTTCAT
>JAKAEF010000026.1 GCA_021820025.1 bacterium
AAGCTTTACCCCAGTTAACCAAACAATTATTAGGACTTCGTATTCGTATGTAACAACTACCTTGCAGCAAGCAGGCATTACTGCAACACCTCTAACAAACTATTGCACATTAAGCAGTTGTCAGCTCCCAAATACGTTACCAAATGGCGTCTATATAGCAAATGGAAATTTAAATTTAGTTGGAAATCCATTAGCTACCTCCCCTGTCTATACAGAACCAGCAAATACAAATGTAACTATTTTAGTTAACGGAACAACAACAATAAATGGAAACATTACAATTGCTAAAAATAGCGGTTCTGCATTTACATTAATTTCTAAAGGAAATATTACGATTCCGGCAACAGTTGGAGAATCTTCTGCTACGTCTTTGAATTCTGATTTGGATGGATTTTATAGTACAGACAACAGCTTTATAGTCGCGTCTGCTAGCAATGGAAAATGTAACCCTGATGGATCATCTAGTGATCTTAAATTAAATATCGGAGGAGCTGTTATGGTAAATGCAGGAGAAACAGGCGGAAGTTTTCAAAATTCTAGAGATCTTTGTGTTAAAGATACTGATTGTCCAGTTACAACAATTTCTCAAAGAGTTGACCTTATGTTAAATACACCAGCAATTTTGAAACATAGAAATAATTTCTTCCAGGAAGTCGCCCCATAAAATATTAGTTAAAGGTAAAAGAGGAAATAATTGTTTTTATATCGTTCCAACTGCTGTTTTCAAATTTTGAATTCCCTAAAAATTGGATGTAATAATTTTTATTATTTTTCATAAACCAAACAATATAATTCCATCCTCTTACCGTTGGAGTAAGGTTTGTATCAGATAAAATTATAGCTTTTTTTCCTGCAATTTGAATATTTTTAACTTTTTGTAATTTATCGTATGTAATTTTTTCCGATTTTTTATTGTACAATGTGGCAAATTCTTTTTGTGTTGTAAGAGGTTCTTTGCTATTAGGTGCCGCAACAAGTATTGCTATGGATACTAGGTTACCTAGTTGAGCACTATCTGCTCCCCCTGTTTCTGCCACAACTTGATCTTCTGAATTACCAATTTTACTTTGTTCTTGTATCGCCCAATTGAATGGAATTTTTATTGAATAATTTTCCATTTGATTTGTATAAGAAATAAAGCGAGGATGCTCTATTTGATAGTTTATATAAATCAAAAAACTTACAACAATTAATAGACAAGAAACTAATATTATTTGAATCCTCTTCTTCATAAGCATTAGTATACAAAAAATCAAACAAAGAAAAAAGAAATAAACAATTATTCTATATTGCCTTTTTTCTTAGATAATTTAAAACAATCTCCCCTTTTGTAGATTAGACAGAGAAAATTTGCATAATATTTTTCACTTACTTTTTTTATTTTTTGTACTATAATTGCGGCGATATGAAAAATATATTTTCATAATTTGCGTTAGATTTTCTATGTATAAATCTCTTGCCCTAAAAATACGTATTGTCTTGCCTTTTTTTCTTTTAGGTATTCTCTTTTTTATATTTTTTCCTAAAACAGTTATCGCAGCTACAAATTGTAATTCAAATCCTGTATGTACAGGCTGTGCAAATCCTAATAATAATACTTGTGGAAATAATAATGGGATAGGAACAGGATGTGTTTATACAGGGTATGGAGGTTCTACAACCAACTCCTGCACTTCTGTTACAGCTCCAGACCAACCAAATTATTGTAATTATACTGCCGGATGTTTTAGCGGATATTCTTGTGTTAATGATGTATGTTACCAAGATTGTAGTATCGGAACTTGTGGAGGAGCATGTGCAGATGCAACTATGCGCTATGTTACCGGAAGCAGCCAAACCTGTGGAAGCTGGTTTAGCAGTGCAGGATGTTATGCATTTAATTCTTGCTCGTGCACAAGTGGACCAACTTATGGAGCATGTACTCCTCAAGTAAATACCTGTAGCACAAATAACGGAACACAAACTGTAACGCTCTACTACACTCCTCGTGGAGATACTTACTGCACTCCATTAAGTTATCAGCAAAATTGCACACAATCGAATTGTAGTACCAATTATTCTTGCTCTTTAGAAACATGTGTTACCAATATAACTGTTACTAGCTATATAGATACCAACCATAATGGGAATTTTGATAGCACAGAAAATCCTTTTGCATTACTTTCTACTGCAATTTCGGGTCATGGTTCTGGAATAACTGATGCTAATGGAAAATATATTTTTTCTGGACTTTCAACGGGAACATATAGTGTTTCGCTAACAGCCCCAGATGGCTATGCAGTTACAAATACAAATCCTGCAACTGTAAACCTTACAAGTACAAATGCAGATGCACAGGTATATTTTGGATTAACAGCAATGGAAATTAGCGGACAAGTGTTTGTAGATTATTATCATAACGGAGAAACATCAGAATATAATGGAGAGCAAGGAACTTTGAGTATTAATGGGGTACGTGTTCCTCTAGATGGTGCCGGAAAGTTTACGTATACACCTCCAACTGTTGGAACGTACACAGTTACGTATACACCCAGTAGTACTTATATTAATTGGGGAACAAACTCAAGAACATACACTATTACTGACACAACCCCTCAAGTTACGAATGTCGCTTTCTCTATTACTCCTATATTTAGGATAAAAGGATTGATATATAATGATGTAAATAAGAGTTCTTATTTTACATCTTCTACAGACCCATTATTAAGTACAGGAACACTAACAGAAACAGGACCCACAAGTAAGACAGTAACCATTAATAGTGATGGAACATATACCATTGAAGGACTTCTTTCTGGAGAATATACACTAAAATATACTCCTCCTTTAGGATATGAAGCTACTTATCCCCCAAATGCAACGACAAATGTAGTAGTGGGAGCTCCTTGTAATACACACCAAAATCACGATAATGACACAACAGGTCAATTAATAGCAACCAGTTGTGATGCATACAACAATATTGATGGGCTTAATTTTGGAGTAACAAATGAATTTGCCTGGATTCAAGGAATTTGTTCTGACTTACGCATTGATAATGGATTTACTAATAAAATACCTGCAACAGCTGATTGCAACGGCACCTCTGCCCCTTATGCAAATATATGTAATAGCACAGATGCGGGCATTATTTTTTCTGGAAATCAAAACGCAGATTTTGGATTAGGAAATGCATCTGCAAATAATTGGATTGTTGGAGGAAGCGGATATCCAGAAAGCTTTTTACCGGTCAACCAGACTGTTATTAGAACATCGTATTCATATACAAAAACAAGTTTAAAACAAGCGGCAATAACACCAATAGAGTTATCAACAAAATGCACTATTCCTGATTGCACATTACCAAAAGATCTAGCAAGTGGAGTGTATGAAGTAAATGATAATTTAGTAATTGAGCCATGGGATAACGGAAACATTTCCTTTACTATTCAGCCTATCAATCCTTATCCTCGATCTGACTATCCAGAGCTTGTTTATCCAGAAAAACATATTGTCTTACTAATTAGCGGAACAACAACAATTAAAGGGAAAATTATTATTCCATCCAGTACCAAATCTACATTTACACTTATTTCTAAGGGAAATATTATTGTCGAGCCACAAGTTGGAGAAAGTTCCATTTATTCTCTATCATCAGATTTAGATGGTTTGTACAGTACAGATGCTTCATTTGTTGTACAGTCAGCAAGCACAACAGGCAACTCATGTCAATTTGACGGGACAACAGTAGATAAAAAATTAAATATTGCTGGATCTGTTATTGTAAATGCAGGAGAAACAGGCGGAAGTTTTCAAAATGCCCGAGATTTATGCGAATATGATGCATCATGTCCAACAACTACATTTTCATTGCGAACAGATTTTTTACTTAATGCACAAGATGTACTAAAACGAAGAAATTCTACTTTTGAAGAACAGTCTCCTTAGTCTTGGAGATTATCTAAAAATCCTTGTAAATCAGGAGTTAATGGAGCTACAAAATCTATTTGTTTTCCAGTTGTTGGATGGATAAAAGAAATTCCTTTTGCATGCAAAAAAAGTCTTGATAATAATTTTCTGTCGTCTCGTGCTACTTTTCTTCCTGCATATAATTCATCTGAAACAATTGGTCTATTAATATGTTTTAGATGTACTCGAATTTGATGTGTTCGACCTGTTTGCGGATATAATTCTACCAAAGAAACTTTTTCTTTTTTCTTTCCATTAATCATTTGTTTAACAGCTAACACTTGATATAAAGTCCTTGCCTCCCTGCCCCCTGCCACTGCACCAAAGCGCATTCTATTAAATTCTAATCTTCCTATTGGAACATTTATCTCCCCGCTTTGTGGCACAATTTCTCCATGAGCCAATGCTAAGTATACTTTTTTAATTTGTCTTGTCATAAATTGCTCTTTTAGTTTTGCAAAACTGTTTGGATTTTTGGCAACCAACAAAATACCCGATGTCTCTTTATCTAATCTATGTACTATCCCTCCCCTATTTTTAAATTCGTATACTGGATTATACTCTCCTGTTTCTGTCTTTTCTAAAATTGTACCTGTTGGCTGTTGGAGTTGAATATTATGTTCTACCCAGTCTTGTACTGTTTCTTCTCCTCTTGTTGTATCTGCTTTATTTACCGTCATTCCAGATGGTTTATTAAGCACAACCATGTCTTGATCTTCAAAAAGTATTTGTGGTTGCATATATTATTTTTTCTTCTTTCCGGGCAATTGATATGTTGTTTGCTGATAAAAAAACATTGCAAAAAAGAAAAACCAAATAAACCCTAAAATAATATCTTCAGGAGTAAAACTAAAATAAAATTTACTGCCTCTTAACCCTATTCTAAGAAAGATAAAAAGAAGTGAAAATATACTTATTCCTAAATACCCTATACTACCATCATTTAATTTATTTTTAGTAAATAATAGTGTTAAAATAATTGCCCAGATAAAATAAATTATTGTACCGATTGCAGAAATATAAGGAATATGTTTTGTGAGAAAAAATTCAATAACTGCAAACAATGGTAATCCACTACTAAAAGCATAGAGAAAAGAAATAGTAAAAACATCAAACACTCGCAAGAATGGCAGTCTTTTTTTATTGAGAATAAGTAATAAATAAGCAATACCAGCTAAAATACCGCCACTTAAAGAAAGCCCCGGAAAATATGGGAATAAAAATAAAACAAATGGATCTAAATATTTTGTACTTACATGCTCTATAACATAAAAAAATCGTGCAAATAAAAATCCTAAAATATAGATAATAAAAGAAATATTAAAAAGTTGTTCTAAGGTAATATTTTTTCGCAACAAAATAAAGTCATCTTTTGCAAAAACAAAAATACAAAACAAAAATACAAAAAGAGATACAAATGATATTTCTAAAATAAATTGCATATTATAAAAATATTGATCTAAATAAACCAATGACTGCAATAAGTATAGCTAAAACCGTTAACACAGTTCCGACTCCAAATAAATCCGCCAAGGATCCAACAATAATAACTGGAATAAGAGAAATAAGCGATGCTGCTGTATTTAATGCTCCATAAATTTTTCCTCTCACAGCATCAGAAGTTTGCTCTTGAATAAGTGTGTTTGAAGGAACAAAAATAAAAGAATTTGAAAATCCTAACCCAAATGCCAACAACATCATAATATTTAATATTGAAATATGCCAATGAAAAGGAAGAATTCCATTAATAAAATGAATAAATCCTTTAGAAGCGACATCGGAACCATATGGCATTAAAAATACGGTAATTGCTGCAAACAATAATCCAAGAGTTGCACTTTTATGTCGAGAAAATTGACTAAAAAAATTTGTGACAATATAAGACCCAAATGCCATACCAACAACAGCTGGTGTTACAAAAAGTAACGGAAAAGATTCTATATTTATGTGTAAGATTTGTTTTGCATAACCTGGACCAATAACAGAAATAATAATAATTAAAATTTGAGAAAGAATTAAAAGTGAAAACGCATGCGAAACATCTCTAATTTTTAAAATTACAGCAAATGCTTTTTTAACTTCTGCAATAAAGTTAAAGTTTTGTGCTCTTTTAATTTGTTTTTTCTCTACAATTTTGGGGACTTTAATAAGTAACGCAAACACAGAAGCAACTAAAAAAATTACTGCTAATGCCAAAAGTGCGTTTGTTTTTCCAAACAATAGCAAAAATGGCCCTGACAGCGCATAAGCAACAAGTACTGCTCCAAACCATGCCATACTAAAAAGCGCATTGGCAGCAAATAATATTTCTTTTTTAACAAGAAGAGGAATCATAGGAGTTTCTGCCGGAATAAAAAATTGCGTTACAATAGCACTTAAAAATGATAGTGTATAAACCGTTGGTAAATTTTTATGAAAAATTGCTAAAAGGATTAATAAACCAAATCGTAAAATATTTGTACCAAACAAAACAAATTTTTTATTCCAATGGTCAACATACACTCCCGCCAATATGCCAAAGATTATTGCTGGAATAGTAAAAGAAAGAACAACTCCAGAAACTGCTGTATTAGAATTGGTAAGAGTAAAAACAAGGAGAATTAGAATAAAATTGAGCATGTTCATGGCAATCTGGGAGAAGGCCTCAGACAACCATAAAAAAAGGAATGATTTCTCTTTAAGGGCAAGTAGAAACGGATTGTTCATGCTTTTTTTATTAAGCTCTTTCCGTATATGCACCTGTTCGGGTATCAACTCGGACTTTATCGCCGATGTTAATAAAAAGTGGCACCTTGACGGTTATTCCGTTTTCAAGGACTGCTTCCTTAAATACGTTAGAAGCAGAATTGCCCTTTACCCCAGGGGCAGTATCGGTAACGGTTAAGTCTACTTTTGGAGGAAGAATAACATCTAAAGCTTCATCACCTAAGAAAGCTACCATGTAGGTTTCTCCTTCTTTTAAGAAGGCTTCACCTAAAATAATTTTTAATGGAATAGTAATTTGTTCATAGGTATCTGGATACATAAAGTAAGCAACACTTTCATCTTTATACAAATATTGCACTTCTTTTTTGAAAACTTGGACATCGTTTACTTTTGCACCGTTAATAAAACCTTTTTCTGTGGTTGAACCAGTTCTGAGGTTTTTTACTTTAACTTTAATTGTGGCTGAGCCTCTGCCTAATTTAATATGTTCGTAGGATAAAACTTGCCATAATTGGCCATCTGCCTCAAAAATTGTGCCTGCTCTCAGTTCTGAAACGACTAACATAAGATAAATTATATCATTCTTAGGCTAAAAATTCTACTGCTTTACACCTTAATGAAGAAATTTTGAGACAAGATGTTCTTGTTTACTTAAGAATTGGTTATTACTTCTAATTTTTTCAACAACTTGCTTAATTGTACGGTTTAATTCGGCTACGGGATGAGCTTTAAAAAATGCTTCAATTTCGTCTGCTTTTTTGTTCTGGGTAAAGCTAGCTGCACCACTTAATACCCTGCTAAAACCATGCATTCCTGCAAATTTTCCTTCATAATAATCCCAATGTTTTACAAAGAATCCCCATGTTGCATCTCGTACATATTCGTTAACAAAACTTGCCAAAAGAGTTCTTGGAGAATCTTGTGCTCTCACATCCTTAGAAATTGAGAATGCCAAACTAGCTAAAATTATTTTTGGATCTTTAAAGGCTGTTAGACCGCGCATAATTCTATCTTTTTCCTGATGCAAAGGCTCTGCAATATAAAGCTTTTTAAATTGTTCAAACTCTTCTTCTCCTCCATTCTCTGCAACTAAGGCATAGACGACAGTTCTAACATCTGGGTCAATTTGTGTTTTATTTTTTATAAACTCTGCATAAATTTGCTGAGCTTTTGTAATTGTTTCTGTATCACCAAATTTCCCTGCACCATATAAAGCAATACTTCTCAGTAACACATCTGTATGAGACTCCCCTTTTCTTTTTTCCCAACCCATTTTCTGGGCAATAGGAATAAAAAGTTCTTTTGCATATTGTCTAAATTCCTCATACATTTCACGACCATACAAAAGGCTTGATACTTTATGAATGTGTCCAGATATTTCCGCCCAGACTGAATAATCTGTTTCATTTTTATATGCGCTAACTAAAGAAAGAGCATCTGAAATAGAAGAAACATTTGCAAATGCTAAATCAAATGCATCGCGAATAATACCTAGTCTGTCTACACTAGATAATTCTTTTGTTTCTATTGGTTTTTTAAGTGCATCAATAGCATTTTTTGGATAATTAACTCTAAAAAAACTTGCCTCATCAGCATTGAATTTATACCAATCTCCAGTCATATTTGGCATTTCTGTTTCTTGAGTTTCTATAAGCATTTTTTCTGTTTTTTTGCTTGCTGAAATAATTGTATTGGGAATACTCCATACAGTATCATCTTCTGTTTCTGCAGCAGAAATACTACTAGAGAAAAATCTTTTTTGAGAAAGTACTACCTTATTATCTTTTTCTGTTATTGTCACAACAGGATATCCTGGTTTTTGTGTCCAATTTTCCATAATTGCTCTAACCGGTTTTTTTGAAACATGAGCAAAGGCTTCCCATAAATCCTCTGTTTTTGCATTACTGTATGCATGTTTTTTTAAGTAGTAGCGAAGTCCGTCTCTAAAATCTTCTGGTCCTAAAAATGTTGAGAGCATCTGAATAACGCTTGCACCTTTTGCATAACTTACTTCATCAAAAATTTCAGAAATTTCACTGGGATTTTTTACTTCAACTTCTATGGGATGCGTACTTTTTAAGCCATCTAAATGCAATGCTGCATTATGTTCTGTTGCAGCAAACTGTGTCCAAATATCCCATTGAGGAAATAATTCATTTACTGCCAAATATTCTATAAAACAGGCAAACCCTTCATTAAGCCATAAATGTGTCCACCACTCCATTGTTACCAAATCACCAAACCACATATGGGCCAGTTCATGAGCAATTACCAATGCGACCCATTGTTTATTTGCAAGAGAAGAATTTTTTTCATCTATTAAAACCGTTGTTTCTCTAAAAGTTACTGCTCCCCAGTTTTCCATTGCTCCTGCTGCAAAATCTGGAATGGCAATTAAATCAAGACTTGGTAATGGGTAAGCAATAGCAAAATATTCGTTATAAAAAGACAAAATTTTGCTTGCAGTTTCTAATGCAAAATTTGCCTGAGTTTTTTTACCAGGAGTTGTATAAACTCTAACCGTTACTCCCTCTTTTGTTTTTGTTTCAACAAATTCAAATTTTCCAACAACAAAAGCTACTAAATAAGAAGACATTTTAGGAGATGGTGCAAACGTTACTTTTTTATGAGTTTCTTCAATAATTTCTTCTGAAATAATAACGGTATTAGAAACTGCATGTAATTCTTTTGGAATAATTAAAGAAACTTCAAAAACTGCTTTTTTGGAAGGCTCATCTATGCAAGGAAATGCTCTCCTTGCATCAGTTGCTTCAAATTGTGTTGTTCCCATGTAATGCGTTTTTCCCTCTATATCATATGCACTTCTGTAAAAACCACGCATTTTATCATTTAATTCTCCATTAAATGTTAAAAAGAGTTCTTTTTCACCTGTTTGTATTTCTTCTGGGAAAATAAGTGTTGCAGTTTCTGTTTCTTTGTTGTACGTTACTGTTCCTGTAATTTTTTTCTTCTTTTTGTCTATTATTTCTACAGTTACAACATCTATTTCAACAGCATGCAAAATAATTTCATCGGTTGGTTTTTCCAAATGCAAATGAATTGTTTCTTCTCCATAGAATGTAAATTCTTCTAAATTAGGTTTTAAAGTTATTTTATAAGTATGTGGTTTAACGTATTCTGGCAATAAATGTGTATTATTCATATTAATTGAACTGGCGGTACAGAAAGTATATAATATTACAGACTCAAAAATAAAGTGAGCAATTTTGTTTTTGAGGCTAAATTAATGAGCCGAGGTGGCGGAATGGTATACGCGGTAGTCTCAAAAACTACTAGTCGCAAGGCTGTAAGGGTTCGACTCCCTTCCTCGGCACTAATAATTACGCAGCAACTTCTTCTCGTTTTTTATCTACACTAAAGAATTTAACTCTGTCACCTCTAAACAAAAGATCAATTTCTCCAACTGCACCGTTTCTATGTTTTGCAATAATAAGTTTTACATTTTTAGTATTTGAATTAATTTGCTCTTCTTCCTCAGGTCTATATA
>JAKAEF010000027.1 GCA_021820025.1 bacterium
TCTTTGGAATAGGTAATGGTTGAGGTTTTGGCATAGCAGGAGGTGTCATAGCAGGTGTGGTGGGGTGCGTAATTGGTGGTTGTGGCATAACAGGTGCAGCTTGGACAGGTTTTTGAGCTAAAGGTGGTTGAATAGGTGTACCAGGCAGATGCGGGGCTGTAGGTATGGCTGCTGTTGATTGAATAGGCTTGAACGTAGACGGGACAGAAGAAGGTATAGTCGGCTTTATATTTTGCATTTGAAGATTTGGCAAAGAAGGTGGAGTAGGTTTCATGACTGGTGTTGGAGCTGGTTGTGGTGGAGTTGGTATTGTTAAATGTACAGGTGCGGTTGGAGATTGTCCAGCCGGAGCGGTTGGTGTTCCCATAACTCTATCGAAAGCCTCTTGTAATTTTGGGTCTAATTTTGTTGTTTTTGGATCCATAAATTGCTCTTATTCTATAGTGTTTTATTTTTCACAATTTGTCAAGCTTTTTTACGTTCTGCTTTTTTTTATAGCCCAAAAAAGGTATACTTAAAGGGTATTATGAAAATAATTGTTACACATTCCTCTCCAGATTGGGATGCAATTTCATCAGCGTGGTTTATAAAACGCTACTTACCGGGATGGGAAAATGCAGAGGTGCAATTTGTTCCGGCAGGCCAAAGAATTGCTCCTTTTAAAGGAGATAGTGCTATAGAAAAAATTGGAGACAATGATGTAATTCATGTAGATACCGGAATGGGACCATTAGATCATCATCAAACATCAGACAAACACACATCTGCTGCATCTTTGTCTTGGGAATATGTACAACAAAGAAACCAAGAATTTGTAAATCCAATTTCTGAAAAAATAAAAGATAGAATAGAAGCCATAACCAGAATGGTAAATATTTTAGTAGATATAGATCATTTTGGAGAAGTTTTTTGGGAAAATCCGGCTGCAGACTATCATGAATTTTCTTTGCTGGGAGTTTTAGAAGGATTAAAAGTTGCAAGACCAAATCAAGATAGCTTTTATGTAAATTTTGGATTTGAATGCCTAGATGCACTATTGCATGATTTTGAAAACAGAGTTTGGGCAGAAAATGAAATTAAAAAAGGACTAGAATTTACTACTTCTTTTGGCAAAGCTATTGCCTTTGAAACAATGAATGATACTGTTATAAAACTTTCACAAAAAATGGGATATGTTTTGGTTGTGAGAAAAGATCCACGAAAAGGGTATGTCAGAATTAAAGCCAGACCGCAAACAGAAACAGAGAAGGGGATAGACTTAACACTTGTTTATGAACAATTATCAAAAATGGATCCACATGCAACATGGTTTTTACATGTTTCTAAAAAAATGCTCTTGAATGGCACACCTAAAAATCCTAAAATGATTCCAACAACGTTAACACTTAAACAAATTGTTGATGTTGTTAAAACTCTATGAACAACTGTATTTTCTGCAAAATTAGAGATAAACAAATTCCAAAAGAATTTACCTATGAAGACGAAGATATAATGGTTTTTCCAGATATTAAACCTATTAAACCGGTTCATTTACTCATTATTCCAAAAGAGCATATTCCGGATTTTACAGCATTGGCAAATGATGCATTACTGGGAAAAATAAGAAAAGTTATTCAAGATATGGTTAGAAAGCAACAAATAGAAAATTCCGGTTATAGAATTGTTATTAATGCCGGGGGAGCGCAGGCAATAGATCATCTTCATTTCCACTTAACAGGCCCTTGGGGCAAAGCCGCAGAACTTTAATAATTCATAGGTCTTATAGTTTGAAAATACTGTTTTTTTGTGCTAAACTCACCAAGCAATTTACTTATGGTTGCAATAGAAGTCCAAGCAAGAGAACCTGTCCGAAGAACAGAGGCTGAACCTCAATATGATTATGATGTGGTAGTGGTTGGAAATGGCATTGCAGGAGCAGCAGCAGCAAAAAGGCTTGGAGAAAGAGGATTACGAGTTGCAATTGTTGATCCAAGACCCTCTATTCCAGAAAAGTCACTTTTTATAAATGCAGAGCAGTTAGAAAGTACACCAGGTTTGTTAGAATCTCTTTCTGCTCAAGGGTCATTAATATCTGTTCCAAATTTTAGATTAATAAATATTGATGATAATTCAAAAAGTGCGACTATTGACCCAACAGAAGAAAGTGCTCGAACATATGGAGTATATCACCGACCTCTGGTAACCTTTTTTAGAGCAGGTTTTGATCCTGAGTATGTTACTCAAATGCAAGCTCGAGTGGTCGCATCTAAAGAGACCCAAGATCATATAGATTTACAAATTAGAGATGGAGAACAAATAAAAACAATTTCTGCCAAATATGTTGTAGATGCAACAGGAAGTTACAGTTCTTTTAGCAGGAAACATCTTATTGAAGGACAAAAAGAGGCATTACTAAATGATGATCCGTTAGTTTTATGGGTAAGAGGATTTAGAGTAAAAGGAAAATTTGAACCTGGAGCACTCCTTGATCCCATTGGAAAAGATATAGGACTTGCATGGATTCTCCCATATTCAGAAACAGAAGCAGATATTGTTTCTTCAGATCTCTGCAGAATTTCAGAACTTAATCCACAAAGACAGCAAGAAATGGTAGAAAATCTAAAAAGAATTTGTGTTGAAAGAGGAATTTGTACTATTGAAGAAATTACTGCACCAATTGTTGGTTTTATTCGAGCTGAACCAATTCCTGCATCTGCTGCAAAAAGAACAAAGAGAGTGTTTGTAATCGGAGATGCAGCAGGTATGGGTTCTCCTTTAGTCAATGAAGTAATTCCCGCTGCGATTAAATGGGGAACTGAGGTTGGAGATGCTATTGCAGATGGAGTTGCCCCAAGGCAATTTTTTAGAAGATGGAGAAAGCGAGAACAAATGTTCCCATATGATACAGAGTTAGGAATGGTTAGAAGAAGATTAAGACATAGAGCACGTGGAGAATACGGCAGTAATGCACCAATTTATCAAACGATTATTGACTATTTGCCCCCAGTCGCCCAGCAGGAAATGCTTACAACGAGAAGAATTTCTCCTCAGTATTTGCCTTATTTATTAAATGCAGCTATACATAATCCGCAATTTATTCCTAATATTGCTGAAATGGGAATAGATCTAGCCTTAGTAAAGGCACAAAGAATTGTTCCTCCACGTCTGCGAAGACATAATGTATTGCATCCTCAAGGATAACAGGTCTATTCATGGGCAGCTGTTGAAAAATTAGCTTCAGATGCCCTACAAAACCTGCAAAACCAGTAGATTAGTACGTTACAAGACATTTTTGTGCTATAATTATAGGCACATATTATTCAAATTAATAATTTGGAAGGGGGTGTTTTTTAATATGGTAAAAGTAAAAAAGATGCCAGGAGATAGTGACGATTCAGTTATTAAAAAATTTATGCGAAAAGTCTTAGCTGACGGTGTAGTTTTGGAAGCAAAACGACGCCAATTCTATTTAAAACCTTCTGCTGCTCGCAAACAAAAGCAGAAAGATAGACAAATGGCCAGAGCTCAAGCTCGATGGTAATCTATGACTGATTCCCTTTATAAAAATAATCCTGTTTCTATTCTGCTTTATGTAGAAAGCAGATATAAAGTTAATAGAAAAAGAATCCGAAAAATTGTTTCTCAGACCTTAAATGCGCAAAACATTCAAGGGCCTGTTGAAGTTTCTATTGCTTTTGTGGGAGATAGAAAAATGCGGGATCTTTCAAAAAAATATAAAGGTGAGGACAAAACCAGAAATATTTTATCATTTCCACTTCATGAAGGAGAAAAAATAGTTTTGCCAACAGATAAATTGCGACTTGGTGACATTGTAATTTCGTATCCTGTTTTAATTAAAGAATCAGCAAAAGAAGATATGTTAGTTGATGATAGAGTAGACATGTTGGTAGAACACGGGTTATTGCATTTACTGGGACTGCATCATGAGTAAATGAAATACCTCTTGTAATTCTTCGTCTTTCAGTATACATTTTTAGTACTAAAATTATGGTTTTTTACAGAAAATATAGACCGCAAACAATTAGTGAATTAGATAGCAGCAATGTACGTGAAACTCTTTTTGCGGTACTAAAAGGAGAAAATATTCCTCATGCTTTTTTATTTACCGGACCAAAAGGTCTTGGTAAAACATCAACTGCAAGAATTGTTGCAAAAGCTGTTAATTGTTTACATCCTAAAAATGGTGAGCCATGTAATGTATGTGAACAATGTGTTTCTATAACCAACGGGTCAAATATAGATATTTTAGAAATTGATGGAGCAAGTAACAGGGGGATAGATGAAATTCGAGAACTACGTGAGCGAGTAAAACTTGCGCCCTCAAGTGCGAAGAAAAAAGTTTACATTATTGATGAAGTGCATATGTTAACAACAGAGGCATTTAATGCACTTTTAAAAACCATAGAAGAACCACCAGCTCATGTTATGTTTATTTTTTGCACAACAGAGCCGCATAAAGTACCAGAAACAATTTTGTCACGTTGTTTTCATATTTCTTTTTCTTTGGCAACGACTGCAGAATTAGTACACTCGTTAGAAAGAATCACAAATGGAGAAAAAATTGAAGCAGAAAAAGGAGCATTAGAACTAATTGCTCATTTAGCAGAGGGGGGATTTAGAGACGCAGCCAAAATTTTAGAAGAAATGGTTTTGCTTTCTAACGGACAAATACTTACTAAAAAATTTGTAGAAGAAAAATTTCATGTTGCAGGGGTAGAAAAACAAATTCAAGAATTACTAGTACATTTACAAAAAAAACAAACAAAAGAAGCATTAGAGCTTGTAAATCAATTAACCATTTCTGGAATGGATATAAAATATTTTATGTCGCAATTGTTACAGGAATTGCATACGCAATTATTGCAGACCATTGCAGGAAATACAAAGGAATTTTCAGTTGGAGAGATTTCCTTATTAATGCAATTATTTTCAGAAAGTTTTGCTCAAATAAAATATGCAGCATTACCGCAATTGCCGTTTGAAATTGCAATTGTTGCGTGGGGAGAAATAGATAATACACAAGCTGTTGTTTCAAAAATGCCAAAAGTAAGCTCATCTGGTAAACCGACAATGGAGACACTTCTTAAAAAACAGCAAAGTATAAAAGTAAAAAGTATTTTATATCCACAAAAAGAAGAAAAACCCGTCACGATTGCAACACCTGCAGTTGACCAACCCGATATAATTTCACGACCAACAGATGAAAATGTTGCTCTTATGGAAAATTTAATTTATAAAATGAAAACGCATAACTCATCAGTTGCAGGAGTACTACGCAGTTGCAAAGTACAAAAAGTAACCGATACACAAATTGTGTTGGAAGCGGCGTATGCTTTTCATAAAGAGCGTTTGGAAGATGCAAAAACTTGTGAGATAATAGAAAAAATGGTAAAAGAAATTACAGGAAAACAGCTACAGCTTGTAGCAGTTCTCAGAGGAGGTGAAAAATAATGTTTAATCCATTACAAGGTTTAGGTGATTTAAAAAAGATGCGAGATCAGGCAATGGCAATTCAACGCGAGCTTCAAAAAGAAGAAATTACCATAGATAAGCATGGGGTAAGAATTGTTATTACCGGAGATCAAAAAGTCATTAAAATTGAAGTTAACGGCAAGTCAGATAATGACGTAAAAGATGCTATTAATGAGGCTGTTAAAAAATCTCAAGAAGTAGCTGCTAAAAAACTTCAGCAAATGGGTGGAGGATTGGGTGGTTTGCTTGGTGGCATGAAATAAGCCAAATAACCATTTGCCATTACTTCTAATTCCTGATAGAATCGGTGTATAAATCATAAACTTATGGTTAAGAGTGGTATTGTGGAAAACGGCCAAGAACCAAATGATTATATTTTGTTAACAGGCAGATCTAATCCTGCACTTGCACAGACAATTGCAGATACATTGCATAAAGAATTATGCCAGCCAATTAGTATTTTTGCAGATAGCGAAATTCGGGTAAAAGGCATACCAAACCTCAGAAGAAGACACGTTTTTATTATTCAACCAACATCTCCTTCAGCAAATGACCACATAATGGAACTTTTATTTATGATTGATGCTGCAAAAAGAGCATCTGCAAATGAAATTATTGCTGTTATCCCATATTTTGGTTATTCCAGACAAGATAGAAAAGAGATGCCGCGAGTTCCAATAAGCGCATCAGTTGTTGCCAAAATGATTGAACATGCCGGCGCAGATAGAATTTTAACATTAGACATTCATTCAGAACAGCAAGAAGGTTTTGTGCGAATTCCTTGGGATAATTTATATGGTAGTTATTCATTAATTCCAGAAATAAAAAAAAGAAATTTAAAACATTTGGTAGTAGCGTCTCCGGACAAAGGTGGAGTTGTTAGGGCAACAGCATATGCCGGAAGACTCGAAGAAGCAGAGGGGATAGCAATTGTTTATAAAGAAAGAGATATAAATGTAAATAATCAATCAAGAGCTTTGGGAATGATTGGAAATATAAAAGACAAAAATATTCTTATTGTTGATGACATTATTGATACAGCAGGAACAATAGTAAGCGCTGCAGAACATTTAAAAGCAAATGGTGCAAAAAGTGTTCGAGTTGCAGCAACTCATGGAATTTTTTCAAGAGATGCAATTGATAAAATTAATAATTCATTTATTGAAGAAGTTATTGTAACAGATAGTGTTGCATTGTCAGATAAAGTTAAGCAAAGCAAAAAAGTATCTGTTGTTTCCGTTGCTCCACTTCTTTCTGCAGCAGTAAAAAAGATTAGAACAGGTGAATCATTAAGCCACGACCTTATTCTTTAATTGATTCTAATGAGTTGAGAGAGTAAAATAGATTTCATGAAGCTTTTTAGTGGTTCTTCGAATCCTCAGTTAACAGAAAAAATTTCAAAAGTTATTCAGATTCCGGTTTCCTTAGTAGATATTCATACATTTCCAGATGGAGAAAAAAGAGTAAGGATTCAAGACTCCGTTGTTGGAGAGCATGCTGTTATTGTCCAGTCTACAGTTCCACCGGTTGATAGTAATTATATGGAATTATTTTTTATTGTAGATGGTTTAAAAAGAAGTGGTGCAGAAACAGTTACAGCGGTAGTTCCATATTTAGGGTATCAACGACAAGATCATGTTTTTCGTGATGGAGAAGCAGTTTCTTTGGAAGTAGTGGTAAAGACATTAGAAAGAGTCGGTGTAGATACAATTATTCTTTGCGATTTACATTCTATTAAAATTCCAAGTGTTTTTTCTATTCCTGTTACACATATTTCTGCACTTCCAGTATTTGCAGAAAAAATAAAACAAGAAAAGTGGGATGATAAAAATACAATATTAATTTCTCCAGATATGGGGGGTATTAGAAGAATAAAAATTCTTTCAGAATTATTAGATAATATGCCTTTTGCTGCAATAGAAAAAGACAGAGATTTGCAAAACGGTTGGGTAACTGCAGAAAATTTGGGAGAGGGAAAAATTACCAATCAAAAACGGGCAATTATTGTTGATGATATGATTTCTAGCGGTAAAACAATTATTGCTGCCTCTGATGTTTTATTTAAAAAGGGAATAGAAGAAATTTTTGTTTTTGCCACACATGCTATTTTTTCCGAAAAAGCTCCTCGACTATTACAAAATGCAAATCTTAAAAAAGTATTTGTTAGTGACACAGTTTTTGTTCCAGAGGACAAACACTTTGCTAAGCTTGAAATATTATCCATAGCCGCTATAATAGCTAAAGAATTAGAATCAAAATAATCTTCCTTTATGAAAATCCCAAAATCAATACAAAATGTTTTAGAATCGTTTGAAAAATTACCTGGTATTGGACCAAAATCGGCACAACGGTTAACATTTTATTTATTGCATGTTCCTCAAGAACAACTAGAAACTTTTGCAGCTTCTTTGCAAAATTTAAAAAAAGGAACAGTTATGTGTTCTGTTTGTTTTACTGTTGCAGAAACAAATCCTTGTGATATTTGTAGTAATCCTCAAAGAGATAAATCAACTATTTGTGTTATAGAACAACCATTAGATGTATTGGCACTTGAAAAAAGTAATACGTATCACGGGACATATCATGTGTTGCATGGCAAAATTGATCCCTTAAACAACATAGGCCCAGATGAAATTTACATAACTCCACTAATAAACAGAGTTAAAGCAAATTCCGAAATAAAGGAAATTATTATTGCAACAAATCCTACAATGGAAGGTGAGGCAACTGCTATGTATATTAGTAAACAGCTTAAAGATGCATCTGTTAAAGTAACCAGAATTGGAAGAGGGTTACCAGTTGGAGCAGATTTGGAGTACGCCGATGATATAACTCTACAACGAGCACTTGAAGGAAGAAGCGAATTTTCTGCTTAAAATATAATCTGCTATACTAATGATCCTATGAAATATAAGCTTCTTGTTTGTGATGTTGACGGAACATTAATTCCAAATACTCAGCATGGTATGCCATCAGAAAAAGTTATTACTGCAATAGAAAAAGCAAATAAAAAAATTAATGTAAGTATTGCAACTGCACGTTCTCATGCACAGATAATGCATATTATTAATCCTCTTAAATTAGTTGCTCCTTGTATTATTACTGGAGGTGCTCAAATTATAGATCCAACAACAAAAAAAATATTATTAGAAAAAACAATTTCTCACAAAGATATTGAAGAAATAACGCAAATTGGGGCAAGAATGAATGTTCTTTTTACTATTGCAGACGCAGCATACGAGGAAGAAATTATTTATTCAAAAGAATATAAACCTAAACGTCCGTTAGATATGTACTCTCAACCACTAGAAATTAAAAAAGCACAAAAATTTATAGAAAAAATTTCTCATATCTCTACAATTGAGGCGCATAAAGCATTGGGTTGGGAAGAAAAAGAAAAAGTGCATATTGTGTTAACAAATCCCGAAGCATCAAAGCAATATGGCGTTTTAGAAATTAGCAAAATGTTGGGAATTAAAAAAGAAGAAATAATTGGAGTAGGAGAAGGATATAATGATTTTTCATTTTTAATGTCATGCGGAACTAAAATTGCCATGGGAAATGCAATTGATGCTATAAAACAAATTGCAGATTATGTTGTCCCAAGTGTTGAAGAAGATGGCATTGCATATTTAATTGAAAAATTTATTTTATCAAAATAAACATTTTAAATTCATGTATAATTAATTTCTAGGCTAAAATCTAATAAATTAATTATGACATGGCAACTTCTTCTTGCAATTAGTATAGCTGCGACTGTTTTTTATACGCTTTTACAAAAAGTACTTATTCATGAAAAACCGTCAGAAGCTGTTGCATATACTATTGTTTCTCAAATTGTTCCTGGATTTTTAATTCTTCTTTACTTATTAGTAACTCATGGGTTTTATATGCCAAATTTATTTGAGTTTATTCCTAATATATTAATAATGATTTTTTTCTATGGGTTTTCTGCTGTGTTTATGTTTAAATCTCTTGCATCAATTGATGCTTCAGAATTTACCATTCTTTTTGCAACACGTGCTCTTTGGACTCTTTTCATTGCTGTTATTTTTTTGAGTGAACATTTTTCTTTTGTGCAAATATTGGGAACTGTATTGCTTCTTGTAAGCGTCATTCTAGTATCATATAAAAAAGAAAAAATAAGACTTAAGAAAGGAGAATTTCTTGCTCTTTTTTCTGCAGCTTTATTTGGTATCGCTTTAGGGAATGATGGCTTTTTAGTAAAATATTTTGATGTTCAGTCTTATTTAGTATTTGCATTTATGCTCCCAGGAGTTGCTCTTATGGGAATATATCCAAAAGAAGTAAAAAAAATAAAAATATTTTTAGATCCTTCGTTAGCAATAAAAATGTTTTTACTCTGTATCTTTTTTGCAATTTCTGCAATAACATTTTTCTCTGCCTTTAAAATTGGGAATAATGTTGGACAAATAAGTATTCTAAATCAAATTTCTACAGTTCTCATTGTATTAGCATCCATTCTTTATCTTAAAGAAAGAAAAAATATTTTTCTTAAAATTATTGGTTCTCTAATT
>JAKAEF010000028.1 GCA_021820025.1 bacterium
TTCCGATCTCAGAATTTGTAACTGAAGAACAGGTCCAATTTGGAGCTAGCCTTTTTGCACGAGCACTTTTGCTTCGTTATATGGCTCAAGGTATAAATCCTATAACTTTGCCTATAAACACATTTTTACAAAATGTTGGAGATATAGTTAGAGAAGCTAGCCATGGAGAACGTCATCCAATTCCTCAAGGTGAAGATGATGAAATTTTTAATGCACTTAGAGGAAAGCCAGCTACATTCTATTGGGAAGTTTTAGGACAAGTTCCAGAAATAGCAAAATTTGTTGGACGAAATGATAAAGCTTTTACTGATGATGTAGTATTAAGACTTAGACATATATCTTTGGCAGATAATAGTCCACGATTAGAGTTACCAGCAAATGTTGCAATTCCAGCAATTTTACAAAGATTTGGCATGCTTCCACCACGTCTTCAACGAGAGCAATAATTCCTCTTGCAACAGTTTTAATTCTTTGCTACCTTAGGTAAGCAATGAAGACTTCACATACTCATCCAGAATATCAATATCTTAATTTACTCCAAGAAGTTTTAGACACAGGAATTAAAAATATAGATCGTGGAACAGGTGCTGTTAGTTATTCTGTTTTTGGAAGACAAACAAGATACGATTTATCAAAAGGGTTTCCACTTTTAACCACAAAAAAAGTCTACTGGAAGGGTGTTTTGCACGAGTTATATTGGTTTATGTCCGGGCAAAACAACATTAAATATTTGGTTGATAACAATGTGCATATTTGGGATGATTATCCATTTAAAATTTACAAAGAAAAAAATCCAAAAGAAACAATGACCAAAGATGAATTTATAGAAAAAATTCATACAGATGAAGCATTTGCTAAAAAGTGGGGAGTTTTGCCAAAAATTTATGGAGAATCATGGAGAAGTTGGCCAACAAGAACTAATAGAACAATAGATCAATTAGGCTGGGTAATTAAAGAGTTACAAGAAGATCCAGATGCAAGAAATTTAATTGTTACTTCATGGAATCCTGAATACTTGTATACCATGGCAACATTTGAAGATGCATCTAGATTTCCAATTTGTCACAACATGTATCAAGTAAGCCAAAAGGGCGGTAAATTGTATTTGCAGTTGTATCAAAGAAGTGCAGATTTATTTTTGGGAGTTCCATTTAATATTGCTAGTTATGCGTTACTTACAATAATTTTGGCAAAAATAACTGGATATGAGCCGGGTGAATTTGTGCATACATTTGGAGATGCACATATTTATGAAAATCATATTGAGCAAGTTAAAGAACAATTAGCAAGAAAACCAAAAGCATTTCCAACAGTAACATTAGATAGTTCTGTTACAAGTCTTAATACATTTACTCCAGATAAAGTAGAACTTCTTAATTATGATCCATATCCAACGTTAAAAGGCGAATTAACAGTTGCCGGAGGTCTTTTTCAAAAACAAAAATAATGAGAATTTCTGCTATTGCTGCAATTGGTGAAAATAGGGAATTAGGAAAAAATAATCAGTTGTTATGGCATATTCCAGGAGAGTTAAAACGGTTTAAAGAAATAACCACAGGACATCCAATTATTATGGGGAGAAAAACTTATGAGTCAATTGGTCGAGTTTTACCCGATAGAACAAATATTATTATTTCAAAAAATCCAGAAATTAAAGTTGAAGGAGCGATTATTGTAGATTCTTTAGAAAAAGCAATTGATGTTGCAAAAAGCAAACCGGGAGGAGACAGTGAAATATTTATTATTGGTGGAGCGCAAATTTTCTCTCATGCATTGTCTATGACAGACAGGTTATATTTAACCTTAGTGCATAAAGCATTTGAAGCAGATGTGTATTTTCCGGAATATCCAATGTTTACAAAAATAATTGATAGAGAAGATATGCAAGGTCCTGAATTTAACTATAGCTTCTTAACTGTGGAGAAGTAATTTAGCCTCTTTTTCTCATAGGTCCAAAAAACAATTGATAGATTGCAAAAACTATATTTTCTAATTTTTGCCAAAATGCGTTTTTGTGCATAACTAGATTGTAGCTTCCAAAATGCACTTTGGCAAGCATAAACTTGACAGAAAATATGCTTCATAGTAAACTTAACTATGGAGAACGTGACTACACCAAATTTTCCTCTAGGCTTAACTTTTGATGACATTTTATTGTTGCCGAATTACTCTGACTTTTCCCGCTCTGACATTTCTTTAGAAACAAAGTTATCAAAAAATATTACCCTTAAAATTCCGTTAGTCTCATCTCCCATGGATACCGTAACCGAGGCAGAACTCGCTATAGCTTTGGGTAAAATTGGTGGGTTTGGCTTTATTCATAGAAACTTAACTATAGAAGACCAGGCAATTGAGGTTGCAAAGGTTGTTGAATCTGGTTTGCCAGCCGGAGCAGCAGTTGGAGCTTCAAAAGGCTTTGAAGATAGAGTAAAGGCATTAGTTGAGGCTGGAGTTTCTGTACTTTTAGTAGATAGTGCTCATGGCTATGCTAAAAATGTTTTAGAAACTATTAGCTTTATTAAAAAAACCTATCCAAAAGTAGATGTTATAGGAGGCAGTATTGCAACCGCAGGTGGTGCTAAGGCATTAATTAAAGCCGGAGCAGATGGTTTACGTGTTGGTATGGGACCTGGAGCAATTTGTACAACCAGAATTATCTCTGGAATGGGAGTTCCACAAATTACAGCTCTTTTAAGTATAGTTCCAGTTGCAAAAGAAGCCGGAGTTCCGGTTATTGCAGATGGAGGCATTAAATATTCTGGAGATATGGTAAAAGCATTAGCAGTTGGAGCAAATACGGTTATGATGGGAGGCTTTTTTGCCGCAACCAGAGAAGCTCCAGGTAAAAAAGTAATGCTTCCGAAAAATCAGGTTCCACGACGTTTCCAAAGTATTTTCCAAAAAGATAAAGAAGAATACGAATTTAAAGAATATAGAGGAATGGGTTCTGTTGGAGCAATGAAAAAAGGTGCAGAAATAAAATCAGAAGATGAATTCCATGGCAAGACATATAAAGATAGAGTGCTTGTTGCAGAAGGAGTAGAAGGATTGGTTCCTGTTAAGGGAAGTGTACAAGATGTTGTAGAACAAGCATTGGGTGGAATTCGATCAGGACTTTACTATGTAGGTTCTAAAAACTTTACAGAATTGGTAGAAAAAGCACAATTTATTCATATTACTCAGGCATCTTTAACAGAAAGTCATCCACATGACGTTTTAATTACTAATCCAGGCGAAAATTATTAAATATGATAGTTGTTGTTGATTTTGGCGGACAAACAGCTCACTTAATTACACGCCGACTAAAAGAACTCGGTAGTCCTGCAGCGCTTGTAACTCCAGAAAATGCAATTGCTTTTATTCAAAAAGAAAAACCTCAAGGAATTATTTTATCTGGTGGACCAATGTCTGTGTACGAAAACGGTGCACCAACTGTTGATCCTGCATTGTTTTCTCTTCCTGTTCCATCTTTAGATATTTGTTATGGACTGCAATTACGATCTTATTTGCTTAAAGGAAAAGTAGTTTCTGGAACAAAAGAATATGGACCTGTTCATTTAACAATTACCAATCATGATTCACCAATTACAAAAGATTTACCAAAAGAGGCAACAGTTTGGATGAGTCATGGAGATAGTGTTTTATCTATGCCAAAGAATTTTAAAATTATTGGATCAAGTGATACTGTTCCATATGCATTTGTTGTTGATGATATTCATAAACAATATGGACTGCAATTTCATCCGGAAATTGAGCATACAGAAATTGGTATGCAAATTCTTAAAAATTTTATAGAAATTTGTGGCATTAAAACAAAAGAATTTTCTCACAACCCAGAAGAAATGATAGAACATATAAAACAAACAGTTGGTAAAAAACATGTTATTGGTGCTGTAAGTGGAGGAGTGGATTCTACAGTTGCAGCAACACTAGTTGCAAAAGCAATTGGCAATCAATTTACTCCTGTATTTGTAGATAATGGTTTGATGCGTCCTGATGCAGTAGTTTCTGTTAAGAATCTGTTTAAGCGATTTGGAATTACTCCGGTAATAGTAGAAGTACAAAAAGAAATGTTAAAAAGATTAAAAGGAGTAACAGACAGTGAAGAAAAGAGAAAAATTATTGGAAATTTTTATGTAGAAGTTTTTGAACAAGAAATGGCAAAATTAGTAAAAAAAGATGCAGATGTAGCATTTTTACTGCAAGGAACAATTTACTCAGATGTTATTGAAAGTCAGGGAACAAAACATGCCTCAAAAATAAAGTCTCATCATAATGTGGGAGGATTGCCCGAGCATATGAAATTGGCATTACTAGAACCCCTTCGAGAATTATATAAAGATGAAGTACGAGCATTGGGAAGGAAGATTGGTTTACCGGAAGAGTTTGTTATGAAACAACCATTCCCAGGTCCTGGTTTTGCCGTAAGAATTAGAGGAGAAGTAACAGAAGAAAGACTAGAGCAAGAAAAACACGCAGATGCGATTGTTTTGGAAGAATTAAAAAAAGCAGGGTGGTTAGACAAAGTATTTATTTCTTTTCCGGTTATGACAGATGCATATTCTACAGCTGTTAAAGGGGATGGAAGATTTTTTGGGGAAGTGGTTGCACTTAGAGTAATAGAATCAAAAGACATTATGAGTTCTACATGGGCAAAACTACCATATGAATTATTGCAAACAATCTCTTCTAGAATTGTAAATGAAGTTCCAAAGATTTCACGAGTAGTTTACGATATTTCTACAAAACCTCCAGCCACCATGGAGTGGGAATAAGTTAGCCTCAAATTTACTGCTATAGGTTTGATTTAAGAATTTTTTAATGTTATAATCCTGCTTTATGTCAGCACAAACAGAAAAGATTGGTCCGATTAATCATAGAATGAGCATAAGAAGATTGGTTCCTCTTGAGGCAATTGATGGGGAGCATGTCTGGATTTCTCCACGAATAATTGGCAATGATCGTTTGGCAACATTTCTTACAAACCCATTTTTTTTTATTCGTAATGCTTGCTTTGCTGTTGGTGAACATCTCTCTTACGAACAAATATTTGTTTCTCCCAATTTTGCAGAGGAAATGGTAAGAAGAAGAGCAATTTTGCGACCGGCAACAGTTGATATGAATAGAGCTCATCTGACATTACATTTAAATGAACCTCTTATTGTTGGAGAAGCAAGTGAAGCTAGAGCATATACCGTTGTCTCAACAAAAGGTTCTGGAGAAACAAGAGAAGATGTATATGTACGAGCAAACCGTCTTTCAGAAGGAAAAGTTAGTGAAAGTGACAATCATGCTAACGCAATGCAAACATATAGAGACTATTTGCTTACCAGTAGTCCCGATCCTGAGGGTTATTTTGGCAGGGAATCAAGAGAACAAGAAATGTTTGTGCAAGAAGTGTTACGGTTGGTTGGCGTAAGAGTAAGTCATGTACAAGCAGTAGTGCCTTTTAGAAAAGTTGAATTTGCCGAGTGGCTTGAAGAAACAATGAGTACTTTACCGGGTAGCCCTTACCCTGCTATAGAAATGTTAGCTAAAGTAAGACAAGATGGAAGATTTGGTCCAGAACAAATTACTCGACTTGGGACCATGAGATATGAATCAATGATTAGTGCTCCAGATAAGGGAGATAGATACGGAAAAATTGAAACATTACAAATGAATGCAAGAGCATTTTTAGCAGAAATTAAAGCAAAAGGAGAGCAAGTTTTTAGAAAAGAATATAATTTTGTAGAGCCAAATTTAGTACGTGCTCTTGAAGCAATTGCTGCAGGAAACGCAACTATGGGAAATTATATGGTATATCTTGGACTAGAAATTCAGCTGGCTGCATTTAATTTTGGTAGATCTTTATGGGCTTCTGGTAATCTACTTGGAAGCAGACTTGTTGTTGATGATCCTTCAATAATACAAAATTATGGATTGGTTGCTACTATGCATGATTTTGAGGAAAAATTACGTGACAAATCAGAGATAAGGGTAAGACGAGAAGATGCAGATTCTTATTTGCGTCATTTTAGAAGATGTTTTATGGAAGGCCCAGCAATTCATATTTTACGTAACATGGTGGGTGCTGCTCTTCCAGGAGAATATATGGAAACAGAGCCTTTTCATCGACTTATTGATAGAGGGTTTCAGCATGGTTTTTATCCTCAATGGAATGAAAGAATAGTTAAAGCAATGCAGTTTGATGTACAAAGACTGTTTCTGCAATATATGGCTGCATAGTTTATTTTTTCTCAAAGTTATCTCCTGTAAAAAAGTCATACGTAACTCTTTACATTCACTTGCTATACCTTTTCAAGACATAAAAGGGGGTGAGAAAAATGGCTTTTGCAGAACAATTTGAGTCGCATAGTGATGATATATTAAGTAGTTTTTCTCTTAGTGAACAAATTCATACAATTACTGATGTTATAGATAGTCCATTTAAAACAAGAAGATTGGCAGAATCACAAGGATTAGGACAATATTCAGATGAGACATTACATGTACATTATGTAAATAATAAGCGCAATACCAACAGTTTTATGACATGTTGCATGGGAAAAAATAATTTCAGAGCAGCAAGTGCAACAGGCAATCTTTAGTGGGAGAAGGGGAAGATAAACCCCAAAAGGCAATTTGCCCTCTTGACAATAGATACGCTATTTTTTATAGTAGCTTTGCTAGTAAATGAAGAATCTTAAACAGCAGGACCCCAAAATTTACGAGATTATAAAACGAGAAGAAAAACGCCAAAAAGAAGGACTCGAACTTATCGCATCAGAAAATTATGTTACCCCAGCAGTTTTAGAAGCAATGGGCTCCATTCTTACTAATAAATATTCCGAAGGGTATCCAGGAAAACGATATTATGGTGGAAATGAAGTAATTGACCAGGCAGAAAATTTAGCTATTGATAGAGCCAAAAAATTATTTGGCGCAGAGCATGTAAATGTACAACCACTTTCGGGAAGTCCTGCAAATTTGGCAGTATACATGGCGCTTTTAAAGCCTGGAGATAAAGTTTTAGGATTCTCTTTAGATCAAGGAGGACATTTGTCCCATGGCCATCCACTTAACTTCTCAGGACTTCTTTATACAATCATTCCATATTTTGTTGATAAAAAAACAGAAGAAATAGATATGGATGAAGTAGAAAGAATTGCCCTTAAAGAAAAACCAAAAATGATTTTGGCAGGATTTTCTGCATACAGTCGCAGTATGGATTGGAAGAGATTTAAGCAAATTGCAGATAAAATTGGTGCATTTACCTTTGCAGACATTGCTCATATTGCAGGTTTAATAGCAGGGGGGCAAATAGACAGCCCTGTCCCATATTTTGATGTTGTCTCTACAACAACGCATAAAACACTCAGAGGGCCAAGAGGAGCAATGATTATGAGTAAAGCACAATTTGCACAAGCAATTAATAGAGCTGTTTTCCCGGGTGTACAAGGTGGTCCACATGATCATATTAATGCAGCAAAAGCTGTTGCCTTTGGAGAAGCATTAAAACCTTCTTTCAAAACATATACAGCACAAATTATTAAAAATGCAAAATCTCTTTCTGATGCTTTGCAAAAAAGAGGATACAGAATAGTTTCTGGCGGAACAGATAATCATTTAATGCTGGTAGATGTCTTTGGCAGTAAAGGAGTAACCGGAAAAGAAGCAGAACATGCTTTAGAAATTGCACAAATTTCTATCAATAAAAATATGATTCCTTTTGATCCAAGAAAACCAATGGATCCATCTGGAATTAGAGTTGGAACACCTGCATTAACAACCCGTGGCATGAAAGAAAAACATATGGAAACTGTTGCAGAGTTTATTGATAGAGGAATTAAAAATAAAGATTCAGAAACAGAATTAAAAAATTTAAGAAAAGATGTTAAAGATTTTGCAATAAAATTTCCAGTCCCCGGAATAAAATAACTTCATAAATTAGATTGACACAGTAATCTAATTAAAATACCCTATTGACAAGTAAAATTAATTATTTATATGCTTGTTTTTAGTATTATTTTATGCAAAAAAATGCAGCAAAAACGTTATCACATTATTATTGATTTAGAAAACATTTCCGAAAAATACTTAACCAACGAAAAGTCGTTAAAAACATTTTTAACCAAACTTCCAGAAATAATAAACATGCATGTCTTAAAGGGTCCAATTATAGCCAAAGGAATTCCTGAGAATCCTGGTCTTTCTGGATTTGTGATTATTGATTATTCCCATATTTCTATCCATACATTTACCAGCTCACATGAAGCACTTGTCGATATCTTTTCCTGCAAACCATATGACATAGGAGTAGCAAAAGAAGCTGTATTAGATTATTTCCATGCTCAAAATCTGTCTTCAGCTCATATTCAAACCGTTAGTTGGGCTTAGTCTGTTGTGTTTGATAAATAATTTTGCTATAATAGCTTCATTACGCACATTCAACATATAATCCTGTTCTAAATGAATAGCGTTGAATGGAGGTTTAAGGATTATTTATGAAAGAAATTACACTTGAAGAACTTCTAGAAGCCGGATGCCATTTTGGCCATCAGGTAACACGACAAAACCCAAAAGCACGGGATTTTGTTTTTGAATCCAGAGATAACATTCATATTATTGATCTTGGTATGACAAAAGAAGGCTTAGATGAAGCCGCAGCTTTTGTTCTTTCTGTTGCAAAAAACAATGGAACAATGGTTGTTGTTGGTTCAAAAAGACAAGCAGCTCCAATTATTTTAGACGAAGCAAAAAATGCACAAGAAGCAATTAAAGCTAAGGGTGCAGTTGCTAACCTTTACACAGTAACCAGTCGATGGATTGGTGGAACTTTAACAAACCTTCCAGAAGTTATTAAAAACTTCAAAAAATTACGAGATTTAGAATCAAAGCTTAAAGATGACTTTGAAAAAGCAAAATATACCAAAAAAGAAGTTGGTATGTGGGAAAAATCAAGACAAAAATTAGAAGTTTTCTATGGTGGTATTGCTGACATGAGAGAATTGCCAAGTGTTTTATTTGTTGTAGATACACATATGGAGAGTTTAGCAGTAGCAGAAGCAAATAAAATGGGAATTCCAGTTGTCGGAATTGTAGATACAAATGCAGATCCATCAGTTGTAGATTACGCAATCCCAGCAAATGACGATGCAGTTGGCAGTTTGGAATTGTTAATTGGACATATTATGGATGCATGGATTGAGGGTAAAACTGGTGCAGAACCAAAACGAGAGAAAAAAGAAGTTAAAAAAGAAGAAGTAAAAGAAGAAGAAAAAGTTGAAAAAACCGAAGCAAAAGAAGAAAAGCCTGCAAAAAAAGCATCTTCCGCTCGCAAAACCAAAAAAGAAGCAGTAAAATAAAACTATGGCAGTAAATATTGATTTATCCCTTCTTAAAAAACTCCGAGAAGAGACATCCGCAAGTGTTTCAGATTGCCGACGTGCATTAGAAGAAAGTAATGGCAATTATGACAAAGCATTAGAATGGCTTAAAAAAAGAGCAGCAGAAAAAGCAGAAAAAAAAGCAGATAGAGAAACAGGTGAAGGTCTTGTAGAACCATATATTCACCAAAATGGCAAAATTGGAGTTTTGGTTGAAATTCTTTGTGAGACAGACTTTGTTGCCAGAACAGATGACTTTAAAAAATTAGCACATGAAGTAGCAATGCAAATTGCAGCAATGAATCCAAAAGATACAGAAGAATTATTAGCACAACCATTTATTAAAGATCCAGGAATGACAATTCAAGAATTGGTAAAGCAAACCATTGGAAAATTAGGTGAAAATATTACTGTTAAAAAATTTGCTCGTCTTGAGATATAATTAAATTATGGATCCAATAGCGCAAGCTACATCTTCTCAAATGCAGAAAGTTCTGCAACTTTTACACCAAGATATTTCCAGTGTAAGAACAGGTCGTGCAACTCCATCTTTGGTTGAAAATATTGCTGTGCTTGTCTATGGTGGATCAACTCGCATGAAAGTTATGGAAGTTGCAACCGTAGTTGCCTCAGAT
>JAKAEF010000029.1 GCA_021820025.1 bacterium
ATTCATGTCAATTTCGGGACTTGTTGGGGTTGGCATTGGCGCAGGAGAAGCTGGTGTTACAGGATCTGGTGCTACTTGTGCAATAGGTTGTGTTCCTGCAGGCATAGGAGGTGTTGGTGGTTGAGGTATCTGAGCAGTTGGTACTGATACTGGCTGTGGTGTTGCAGCTTGTGGAGCAGGTTGTTGTTGCGTGCTGGTTCCATCAGGATGGTACATGAGCAAGGGCTCCATGGTTTTTTTAACAATAAGTCCTGAAAGTTGGACAAATTGGTCGATAAGTGCTTGGGTAATTGCTTGTGGCTCGCCAGTGATTGCTGTGACTGTGCCGTCATCTACAACAGTAAGTCCAGGCACATTTCTTGCCTTAATAAGGGTAATATCGGGCCCTAAAATAACAATCTGTTTTTTTATAACATCTGTTAATAGTTGCCTGTATTCTGCGTCTGATTGTGGTTGCATATTATGAATTATTTAATACTTTATTTAGATCAATAGGTGCATCAGTATTTACCAAAGGAGTTGCGGGTGCAGTTATTGGAACTTGTTGTGGTGTTGCTTGAGCAGATGCAACTGGTGCCTCAGAAGCTACTGCAGGTTCTGGTTGAGGTGCCGGCGTTGCAGGAACTTTAGGCAAAAATTCTTCTGGTAATTTTGGTTGTGGTACAACCGGTGCTACAATTGGTTCTTCATTTTTCGGTTCAATTGGGGCAGGTGAGACTGTTGCCGATGATGTTGCTTGATTTGTAGAAATAGGATTTGCTGCAGTTGGAGGGATACTTGTTGGAGCAGGAATTGTTGGTGCTGGGGTTACAGGTGTTGGCATTGGAGCAGTATTTACAACAGGTTGTGCTGGAGTATTAACTTCTTCTTTTGGAGCCAGTGGAATTGCATTTTCAATTGCTGGCTGTTTAACATTTTCTTTAACCATTTTGTTGACTTTCGCTACCAAGTCTTCGGGTTCTACCTGATATTTTAGAATATAGTCCAAAGCTCCAAGATTAATTGCTTCTTGGACCAAATTATCCTGGTTAAAGTTAGAGAGCATAGCTACAGGAATATTTTTTGTACTTGGATCTTGCTTAATCATTTGTAAAATTTGATTGCCATTAATATCTGGTAATACTTGATCGAGTAATACTAAATCTGGCTGCATGCTTCTTACTTTCTCTACACCCTCATTGCCGGTTTCTGCAGTTTCGACCTCAAAGTGTCCCAGTGTTTGAAGAGTCTCTGTAAAGACTTTTAAGAGAGCCTGTTCATCGTCAATAAGCAGTATCTTCATACTTCTATATTTTACGCTATCAGGTATAAAGATAGGTTGTCAAGAAGCACTTCTTCATGTTATGCTTATCCCATGGAAATACAACAAAAAGTCGAACAAATTATTAAAAAATTAGTAGGTCAGGACGTAACAGTATTGTTAACAATTCCGGAAGACGTTACTCATGGTGACTACACAACTAATGTAGCCTTTGGATTATCTAAAATTTTAAAGAACAATCCTTTTAATATTGCTCAGGATATTGCAACGCAGTTGCAAAAAGAAATGGGTGAAGAGTTTTCTAAAATAGAAGCAGTAAAACCGGGGTTTATTAACTTCTGGTTTTCAAACACATTTTTAACTCAACAGGCAAAAAAAGTTGTAGAAAACAAAGAATCAGTAGGGAAGATAAATGTGCTTAACGGGAAAAAAATAGTTGTTGAATTTACTGATCCAAATCCTTTTAAAGAATTTCACATTGGTCATTTGTACACAAATACCGTTGGAGAGTCATTGGCAAGAATTTTGCAGGCAAACGGTGCGCTTGTCTGGAGAGCAGACTACTTTGGAGATGTTGGCATGCATGTTGCAAAAGCATTATGGGGACTTGAAACCATGTTTAAAGAAGATGGTATTTCTATGAAAACTCTTGCCGAAAGAGATTTAAAACAAAGAATTGAATATTTTGGAAAGGCATATGCAAAAGGAGCAACAGCTTACGAAGAAGACAAAACCGCGGCTGAGGAAATGAAAAAATTAAATAAATTAATCTATATTGCTGCGCAGCGAATGTGGCAAAAAGAAAAAAATCTTACTCCACAAATTGATTATGTTAAAGGAGAACAAATAGATGAAACTCGGTTGCAACAAGTCTATGACTTATATACCCAAGGAAGAAAATGGAGCTTAGCATATTTTGACAGCATTTATGCGCGAGTTGGTATGCACTTTAACGGCTATTATCCAGAAAGTATTGCCGGAGAAAAAGGCTACAAGTTGGTGAAAGAACATATCTCAGATGGTGTTTTTGAATTACACGACGGAGCAGTTGTTTTTAGAGGAGAAGGACAAGGATTGCATACTCGTGTGTTTATTAACTCTCTTGATTTGCCAACCTATGAGGCTAAAGAATTAGGTCTTGCTCCATGGAAATATGAGGATTTTCAATATGACAAATCCATTATTGTAACTGGCAATGAAATTCGTGAGTATTTCAAGGTCTTAATTGCAGCTATGCTTAAGGTTGCACCTGAATTAGGCCAAAAAACGCAACATTTGCCTCATGGTATGGTTAGACTCCCAGAAGGGAAGATGAGTAGTAGAACAGGAAAAATAATAACAGGTGAATGGCTGTTAGATGAGGCACACAAAAGAGCTTCAGAAAAAATTGCAGAGGCAAAACACAACCAGACACAAATTCCAACCGCAGAACAAGACGCAGTGGCAGAATTGGTTGGGGTTGGGGCAATAAAGTATGCATTTCTTAAATCTACCATTGGGAAAGACATTGAGTTTAATTTTGATGAGTCCGTTAGTTTTGAGGGCAATGCAGGACCGTATTTGCAGTATAGCTATGTAAGAACGCAAAGCATTTTAGAAAAGGCGCCAAAAGGGCTTTCTCTGCCCCAAAATTATCAGCCAAATGCAGAAGAAGAGCTTCTTTTGAGAAGACTTATTCAGTTTGAATCAATTGTCCAAGATGCAGGAAAACACTTGTCTCCAAGCTTAATTGCAGGCTATATTTATGCGCTTGCTAAAGAGTTTAGTGTGTTTTACCAGAACAATAGAATAGCCGATGCAAAGGAAGCTGATCAGGTTAGCTTTAGGGTTTTATTAACCCAAGCTGTTGGTAATGTGTTGGAAAAAGGGTTGTCCCTTTTGGGCATTGAAGCCCCAAAACACATGTGATAAAATGGCTCATACATGCTCAAACTAGAGCAAAGTAAGTAATTCTTACCTTCATATGCAGTATACAAAAAAGGTTCTAAAAAATGGATTAAGACTCATTGTAGTCCCTATGGAATCTTTTGAAAGTGCTACAGTCCTGGTCATGGTTGGAGCAGGAGCACGCTACGAAAACAAACAAAATAACGGAATCTCTCACTTCTTAGAACATATGGCTTTTAAAGGAACAGAAAAACGCCCAAGTGCTATTGCAATTGCCGGAGCAATTGACGGAATTGGTGGAGAATTTAACGCCTTTACAGACAAAGAAATAACCGGTTATTACGTAAAAGCCAATGCCGCACATGTAGAGTTATGCATAGATATTTTGTCAGACATGTTACAAAACTCAAAATTTGACGCAACAGAATTAGACAAAGAGCGGGGAGTTATTACTGAAGAAATTAACATGTACGAAGATTCTCCAATGCAAAAACTTTCAGATATTTATGAAGAGCTTTTATATGGAGATACACCAATGGGTTGGGATGTAGCCGGAACAAAAGATGTTATTAGAAGTGTTAAACGAGAAGATTTTATCTCCTACATGAATTCACTATATAGTCCAAGCAACATGACAGTTGTTGTTGCCGGAGGAGTAAACGTTGCAGAAGTAGAAAAAATGGTAGAGAAATATTTCTCAAAAATGAAATCTTTTGATACTGTACGATACGATAAAGTAATAGATAGTCAAGAAGAACCAAAGGTTTTATTAAAACCGAAAAAAACAGAACAAGTCCATATTGCAGTTGGAGTTAGAACTGTTTCTATGCATCATGAAGACCGCTATGCATTGCAGGTTTTGGCATCACTTTTAGGTGGAGGAATGAGCAGTAGATTGTTTGAAGAAGTACGAGAAAAACGCGGACTGGCATATTATGTCTACAGCAGATCTATGATGTTTTCAGATTGCGGAAGTTTTGTCTCTCAAGCGGGAGTAGATCCAAAACGGGTTAAAGATGCAATTGAAGTTATTGTTGCAGAATACAAAAGAATAACAAAACCAGGCAATATAACTGCACAAGAATTAAAAAAAGCAAAAGAATATCTTAAAGGTCATTTTGTTTTGGGATTAGAAGATTCAGAAACAGTTGCAAACTACTATGCAAAACAAGAAATCTTAGAAGGCGGCAAATTACAAACTCCAGTTGAAAAATTAGACAAAATTGATAGTGTAAAAGCAGAGCAGGTAGAAAAGGTTGCGCAAAAGTACTTTACAGAAAAAACACTTAATTTAGCTGTAATTGGTAATTTTGAGGATGGACAGGAATTTAAATCCCTGTTAAAATTATAAAATATGATGGGTCGAAGTGTTGTATTAATAAAACCAGACGGAGTCCAAAGAGGACTTATTGGCGAAGTTATAAAGCGATTTGAACAAAAAGGTCTTCACTTAGTCGGTCTTAAAATGATTTCCTTAACCGATGCAATTTTAGATGAATGGTATGTGCATCACAAAGACAAGCCATTTTTCCCAAGCCTTAAAGCATATATGATGAGTTATCCTGTCGTTGCTATGCTTTGGGAAGGAATAGAGGCAGCAACAACAATTAGAACACTTTTAGGCGTTACCAAAGGTCGAGCAGCCGCAGCAGGAACCATTAGAGGAGACTTTGCAATGAGTCAACAATATAATTTGGTTCATGCATCAGAATCTGATGAAGCAGCAGAAAAAGAACAAAGCCTTATTTTTACAGAAGAAGAAATTTTTCCATGGATGAAAATTGATCTTTCCCAATTCTACGCAGAAGAAGAACTTAAATAAGACTTCATTTAGATTAAACCTTTTTAAAATACTTATACAGTATAATTCCCAGCACAAAAAGCACTGTGTTTATTGCCTCAGAAAGCAAGCAGTATTGGCAAAATGCATGCAAGACCAATGCTTGAATACCAACAAGAATTATAGAAATAATCATGGCTATTGATACAAAAAGTAAAACTAATTGAAGCCAAATTTTGTGTCTCTCTTGCCATAAAAGCAACAAAGTTGCAATAAGTGCAGCATAGTATAATGCTCCAATTAATGCTATAGGAATGCCAAAAAATGATGCATATTTGCTGGTTAATACAACTTCACAATTTGTTATTGCAGAGCAGGGAGGAATTATGTTTTTGTAGTGTTCTATGGTTAAATACGTTGCATCCAAAAAACCTGCAAATCCAAAAAAGACTGTTATAAAAAGAAGCCTTAATGAGTTTTTATTTTGCACTGTCAAGCGCGTCTTGAATATGTTGTTTAAATGCATCATAACTTTGTGGATTTTGGATTGATTTGCCATTAATAAAGAAGGTGGGTGTTGAATTAATGCCAACTGCCGTTCCTGCATCTTGTTCTTTGGTAATAAAGTCTTTTGTACTTTGTGCTTGCATGTCTACAGTAAATTTAGCTGTATCCATGCCTAAATCTTTTGCATAGCCTACAAAGACATTCGTTGGATCTGTCATCTCTGCCCAGGTTGATTGGTTGTTGAATAATAAATCGTCCATTTGCCAGAATTTGCCTTGCAACTGAGCTGCATAACCTGCTTCTGCAGACACCATGGCATTTTTATGAATAGTTGTTAGAGGGAAAAATCTATAGACAAACAAAACTTTGCCATCGTAATCTTTCATAAGTTGATTAATGAGTGGATGATAGGCAGCACATGCAGGACATTGAAAGTCTGCATATTCTGTTAATACAACTTTTGCATTTTTTGATCCCGTGGTAATATCGGTATTATTAAGTGCGGGTGCTGTCATGGTTGGAGAAGTGGGAGTTGTTGGGGCGTTAACCAAGGCTACTAACCCCCAAACGCTCACTGCTACAATTGCTAATGCGCCAATCCAAATGCCAAGCTTTTTTAAGCCTTTCATTTGTTGTTCTTTAGCCATTTTTGCTTCCCATTCTTGGCGTTCTTGCTTTCGTTGTTCTTTGATTTGTGCTTTAGTAAGTTTTTCTTCCATGTGAGTACTATAATTGCAAGTTTTTAAAAAAAATGCAACCAGTAAGTTATATACATAGAAGCTGAGGAATTACTGAATTTTATCTGCTTGTCTGTTCTTATAGTATCCTGTAGCTATATTAATTTATATATGATTATTTTTTCGTTTGAATAATATAGTAAGAATTTATATAATGAACAGATGGTTCAATATCCCGAACAAGTACGTTTTATGCGAATAAAAGCTCTTGAGGCAAGTGTTGCGGCTTTGTCTGATGGAATTACGCAAGAAAGAACCCTGTCTGCTATGCAAAAAGCAACGGTTTTTGCTCGGGAAGTTCTTATGTTACCGGGTGGCGGAGCAGAATTATTTGGCATATCTTTGGTAACAGGTATATTATCTCAACGCACGCAAGCACAAGAGGCTATTACACATTTTTTACTTCCTGAAAAAAGAAGAATGTTTGAAGATATGCGAAGGTTGTATGAATCTCATCACGTAGAGAATGGATTTCCTTATATAAGTTCAATTTCTACAACTGCAAGTAATCTTGCAGAAGTGATGAGCAGAAATCCTCATGCTATTTTGCAGCAGGTTACTATTGGGCTTGGGACAAGATTTTTATCTCTACCATTAATGCGCGAGTATTTTAGTAGCGCTGAACATGTAGAAGCTGCACAAACAATTACGCAAGAGGTAAAAGGTATGTATGACCGAATAGTAAATCAAGTCGAGCATGGACCAGATAATCGCCAGCTAAGAAGAGAAGAGGGATTAGAAGAGTAGTCGGGGTGCTGGGAATTGAACCCAGTGGCTCTGCGTCCCGAACGCAGCGTGATACCGATTCACTACACCCCGAGTGTTTCTAATTTTACAATTCCGTGTGTTACAATACAACAGCAAGTCCTCGTAGCTCAGTTGGATAGAGCAGGCCCGTCCTAAGGGCAAGATCGGAGGTTCGACTCCTCTCGAGGACGCTTATTATGCACCAAATGACAAAAGTAGAAATAATCAGATTTTTAGTACTTCGAAGTATTGGAAACTTTCTTATTCTTTTTGCCTGTTTTGGTGTTGCATTTACCTTTGGCCCTGCAATTTATCAGGAAGCAAAATTTCGAATTAATCAAGCACGGGGAATAACGTATGTGGTTGGTACTCCAAGTTCCACAACAAGCCAAACATCTTCTTCTGATAATACGCAACAAACTAATAGTTTGTTTGTTAATTTAAATCAGGTTGTCATGATTCCAAAAGATACAAATTTTGATGTCATGATTCCAAAAATTGGTGCAAATGCAGAGGTTATTCCAAATGTTGACCCCTCAAATGAAAAAGAATATTTGGCTGCACTTAAAAAAGGTGTTGCTCATGCAAAGGGAACTGTTTTTCCGGGCATGCCAGGAACAACATATTTATTTGCACATTCAACAGACAGCTTTTTGGATGTAAGCCGCTACAATGCAATCTTTTTCTTGCTTAAAGATTTAGTTCCAGGTGATGATATAACAGTTTTCTTTGCAGACAAACGGTACGATTACAAAGTTGAAAAAACAGTTATTATTGACCCTACAGATGTATCGTATCTAACCAGTGCACAAAATACGTCAGAACAGCTTGTGTTGCAAACATGCTGGCCTCCAGGGACAACATTTAAACGATTACTTGTTATTGCCAAGCCAGTCCACTAACTAAGTTCTTGTTGCTGTCCCATTTTGAGTAAAATCATTTTCTTTCCTGTCATTTCGAACGGAGTGAGAAATCGCAAGAGTACTTGCCACTTCGTGGAGGCGGATTCTTTGTAGCGGCGCACCTTTCAGGTTAGAAATGACTTTAATGAGGTTTACTGTAGACCTACTGTATAAAGGTTAGGAGTTGTGTCTGTGTTGCCTAAATCGGTTAACATAACAAACTTTGTTCCTGATGGCCATGGAAACACAAAGTGATCAAAGAACGGACCTGCATACATGGTGGTATCATTGCTGCCATCATATTCAACAATATCGATTCTTTTATCGTGAACAAAAAGTAAATGTCTATTATCAGGCATCCAAGTGTATTTAGGACCATTTTCTGCTTCTGGAGCAGGATTTGCCAAAAGTAAAAAGTTTTTGTCTTCTTTAATGTCATAGACATAGATATCTCCTTTTTCTATATTTCTTTGTTGCGGTGTTGAGTCTGCACCAATGAGTGGTGGATTAATAACAAGAGGTAAAGAAGCCGATTGTGAGGCTGTGTACAAAATCTTTGTTTCATCTGGTGACCATGAAAGAATAGTAAAATTGTTTTGCACGATTGCTTTTAGGTTTGCTTGAAGACTTGCAATTCGTGCATTTGCTTTTTCCAAGCGTTGGGTTGTCCATTGATCGCTAAGTGTACTTAAAGTCTCCGTAACATCTTGCGGAGAACTGTTAAAGCTGGTTGCAGATAATATATAGTTTGTAGATCTATTTCCATTGGTTATTGTTGCCAAGATGCTTTGTCCATCTGGTGACCATGAAAGTGTTGCTGTTGAAAAATTATCTACTGAGTCATCAACAATTTGTGTAGAGTCACCCTGAAGTGTCAAAAGTGGATTGGCATTCATGGAGAGTACATAGATACCATTTTTACTGTTAGCAGATTGTGAAGCAACGGTGAAGGCGATTTTTGTTCCAGATGGATCAATTGCCGGATTATTAATACCTAAATCTGTAATACTTTCTAACTTTGGTGCATTAGGGAAGAGTGTTGCTGTTGCTTTTGAAACAACTTCTTTTTGTACCTGAATTGTTTTATGCCATGGGTAATATCCTTCTTTTTGAATTGCTACATTATATGTTCCAGGAGCTAAATTTATTGTATTGTTGGTTGCTGTTGTTAAGTGATCGTTAATTAACACTTGTGCACCGTCTGGAATGCTAGTTGCAACCAAAAGACCTGTTCCACTTATTTCAGGTCTTCCTTGCTTAAAATCTATTTGATATCCCTTGGCATAAATAATGGCAATAAGAGTGCCTAAAAATAAAAAAACTAAAATGCCAAGAGAGATAAATAATTGTTTTCGCATTGATTGCCTAATTATACCGCTATAAAAATGCTCTTGCAACAAAAGGTCACCATGTTATAATCAATTTTATAAGGCTACATTTTGAAAATGATATAGTTAGGATATATTTTGACTAGGTTTTCTTGCATTTTTCTATCATTTCAAAATTCTAATTAAGCCGCTAAAAAATATTATGCTTTCAAAAAGAGTCGGAATAGATTTAGGAACTGCCAACACCTTGGTGTATTTGGCAGGTGAAGGAATTGTTCTAAATGAGCCAACAGTTGTTGCGGTAACCGCAGAAGAAAATCACGTAGTTGCTGTTGGCAAGGAAGCAAAAGAAATGCTTGGACGCACTCCCGGCAATATTGTTGCCATGCGTCCACTTAAAGAGGGAGTAATTGCCGATTATTCCATTACCGAGGCAATGCTGTCTTATTTTATAGATAAAGCATGTGGTAAATCCCGTTTTTTTAAGCCTGAGGTTATGATTTGTATTCCATCTGGTGTTACTCAAGTAGAACGTCGTGCTGTTTTGGATGCAACTATGTCTGCTGGTGCAAAAACAGCATATTTAATTGAAGAACCATTAGCTGCAGCCATTGGGGCAAAAATTCCAATAGCTCAGGCTGCTGGCCATATGGTTGTTGATATTGGTGGAGGATCAACAGAGGCTGCTGTTATTTCTTTGGGTGGAGTAGTGGTACATAGTTCAACACGGGTCGCAGGGACAAAAATAGATGAAGCAATTGCCAATTATGTAAAAAAGAAATTTAATTTGCTTATTGGAGAGAGATCTGCCGAAGAAATTAA
>JAKAEF010000030.1 GCA_021820025.1 bacterium
GACAAGTTTTCTTAACAATGCTGATTGCTCTTTTTATAAGCGCCGTTCTTATATTTGGTATAAATTTTACTGTTAATCAAAACGCTATTATTAAACAAGCTCAATTACGTTTGCAAGCAACTTCAAGATCTACTGAAGAATTAATTGAAGAACAAATAGATAATGAGAAAACAAAACTTATTCTTTTAGCACAAAAACCGATAATTATTGAGCATACAGATATACCATTGACTAGGGCAACATTAAAAAATGCATTAGCAACAAATCTTCAAAATGGAATAACAAATGATTTTTTTATTGTTCCAAATTCTGGAGATGTTTTTATAGAGGCAAATGAGCAAAATGATACTAGTGCAGAAGGACAATCTCTTCGATTTAGAGAATATTTTCAATGGACTAAAACGGCTAAAAAAGAAGATATTTATGTTAGTGAACCACTCATTTCTTCTGCTGGACCAACAAAGGGAGAATGGATTGTTGTTTTAGCAACCCCGCTTATTACCGATGCGGGAAAATATACTGGAGGGTTATTTATGCCAATTTTGCTTGAAGAATTTAGAAAAAACTACATAAATTCACTCAATATTGGCAAAGACACAACTATTTACATTATTGATGACCAGGGAAAAGCAATTAGCACCCAATATACTCCACTTTTGGGAGTTAATGTAAAAACCTATGCGCTCGAGAAAAAATGGCCCCAATATGAGACTTATTTAGATACCATTCAAGCAATGCTAAAAAACAATGAAGGAACGGGGAATTATTGGTTTATGGGGTCTAATGGGAAGGCTATTCATTGGATTAGCGGTTATACAAGAATGATATTTGACGGGAAATGGGTTGTTATTGCAGCAGCACAACCTTATGATACTGTTTTTAGTCCAATAAATGATTTTTTAGCTAACCCTATTAATTGGATTTTCTTTATTCTCTCTGCGGGAGCAATTTTTATTTTTATTGAGTCACTTATAGTCTTATCCTACAAAAAAGATCAACAGGCTCCTATTCGTGATAATTCACACTGAAGTTGCTATATAAATACTTTATGCTGAACAGGCGTTAGGAAATAAAGTTTTGTTTGCAAGGACATTCCCTGTAAAATGCATTGCAACTTTTCAAAAATTTTCTTTTCTTATGCAAACAGAGTGGTAGTTTAAAAAGAATAGCTTTTTTGCTGCAACAGAAAAGCAGGTTAAGGTTTAAGTCCTTATCACTCACAAAGACTAGTAGTTTTCTTCTAATTCTTTTTCTAATTTTTTAATATTGGGAATTACAAATAACCTATTCTGCCACTTTAATAATTTTTTCTTAATTAAAACTTCTACTTCTCTACTTGTTGTTTCACGGGTAATCGATAGCGTATTTGCTAAATCTTTATGCGTTATGGGAAGTTCAATAGTTACTTCTCCTCCTTTTGCTATTCCAAATCTTTTTGCTAACACAAGTAATCTAAAAATAAGCCGAGGATATGATTTACCAAATTCTAGATTATCTATTCTAGCCATATAATTATTTAATAGTTCAACAACTTCCAGAGTAGTTTCTAATAATGCATGCGTATTATTTTTAATAAAATGCATAAATTCTTCATTTTTTGCAACTCTTACTGTAGCAATATTTATAGCCTCATAAAATATTTCTTTTTTTGTACTATTAAAAATATAGGAAATTGGGAAAATAAGTGGCGGCTTGTGAAACGCATAAATTCTCTCATCGCCGTTAATTCCCAAACCATATATTTTTATAAAACCACTTTCTAAGTAAAAAACATCTCCATTGTAATTATCTATATGAAGAATTATTTGTCCTTTTTTAAACACTTTTTGTTTTTGCTTCCAAAAGAAGGTATTTAGCAGAAGGGATGAAGGTTGGCTATTTACAGAGCTCACAACTTCAACAGGTTTTTCTCCTCAATTGCTAGCTTAGCCTATTCTAGATTAAAAAATCATTAAAAGTCAAATTTTGTGTGATAAAGAACACTGAGAACCTAAAGAAATTTGCATAAAATCTATCTGCGTCTGTAGCTTAATTTAAAGTGCATCTTTTTTATCTTGTTTGTGCTGCAAAGATGAGATAGAGGCAATCCTCTCAGACGCTTTTAAACTAACAAGAAAGCCTATTCGGCTTTCTTGTTAAAGACATTGGTTAATAGAACTTATTTTGTATCTGTTTGTGTTTCTGAGTTCTCTTTTACTTCAGTTTTTTCTTGCGTATGTTCTTCAAACCGCAAGGCATTTCGTACATGTGCAGCCTCAGAGACAAACCACCCAAACGGTGTTTGGTCATTATCATGACCTGCTCCTGATGGAACAGGTGAAACTGATGGACTAGGACTGACTGTTGGACTAACAGTTGGGCTGACACTAGGTGAAACACTTGGTGTAACACTTGGTATGTCTGTTGGCGAAACACTTGGTGTTATACTAGGCGTTTCTGTTGGACTAATGCTTTCATCAGCCTGTGCTTGTACCTGTACATTACTTTGAACAGTAGCAGGTTTGCCAGGATGCATAAGCGAAACAAATAATGTAACAATTATTGATAATGCTGTTCCCATTTTCTCACCTCCTTTTTGCTTTCTTTATATAAAACGAAACAGAAAATAATTTGTGACGAGGAAATTAATTATCGGAGTCTTGATGGAAATTATTTAAAAATTGTTCTCCTGCATTTTCTATTTTTTTAATTTGTTTTTTTACATCATGTTCTATACCTTCTTCAACAGAATTTGTAGGCTGCACTGTAGAAATTCCTTCTACTTCTGATTCTCTTTCTCCACCTTTGCTTCCTTCTCTCTCTTGTCCGTCTTCACCTGCTCCGGTAATACTATAATGCGTTTTTGTTGGTGCTGGATTTGTAGGCTGAGGAATACTTGTTGGAATATTTTGTGATTGCGGAATTATTGTTGGAATAACATTTTCATGAATTAATTGTGGTGCAATTGTTTGAATTGCTTGTTTTATTGGATATAAAGGAGTTCCGGGATTACTTAATTTTGCGGCCCAAACAAGCCCCGATCCTGCAAGAAGTAAAACAACTAAAACCGATAAAATAAGTCCTGTTCTAAATGCAAATAACGGGAAATAAAATCCCCTATACTTGGGTTGCAAAAATGCACTTTGAGTAGCAATTTTTTTATGCAAACTGTTACTGGCCTTTATGCTTCCTAAATTTTGCAAATGTTCTAAAATTATTTTGTCTTTCATACTAATATCTCCTGTAATGCTTTTATTGCTCTAGATTGTAATGCCCGAACAGCATCCTGGCGCTTTCCCATAATATCAGCAATTTGTGAATTAGGTACATCACTAATAAATTTTAATGTAATAATTTCTTGTTGTTCATCTGTTAACTTACCTAATGCTTGTTTTATTTTTTCTATTTCTAATTTTTTAAATATCTCTTCTTCATGATTCTGTTTTTCATCTGCAATTGTTTCTGTTAATGCTATATGCTGTTTTTGTGTTCTGTAATTATCTATAACAGTATTTCTGGCAATAGCATATATCCATGCCTGAAAACTTCCCGACTTGTATTGTTCTAATTTCTCCCAGGCCTTAACAAAAACATCGGATGCCAAGTCTTCAGCAAGCTCCTTATTTTGTCCCACACGAAAATATACATATCTATATATTTTATCTAGGTACAACTGATACAGTTTTCCAAAAGCTTCTCTGTCCCCAAGTTTTGCCTGTTGTACATAAATCCATTCCGGTACAGAAAATAACTTTTGGAGTCTTTGTGCAAGCGCTTGCATAGGCTCCTTTATTATATAACGAAGTAGTCTTAGATTTGTGACGAAGATGTAGCCTTTGAGGCTGGCTTAGCAGTTTTTTTTGCTGGTTTTTTAGGTTCTTCGCCTGTTTTTTTAATATCTGTTAATTTCCATACGGCAAAATTACAATTTGGATAATTGCTACATCCATAAAAAGTTCTTCCTTTTTTTGTTTTTTTGGCAATAATTTTGCCTCCATCTTTTGGACAGATATAATTTGTTTCTAATACAAATGGCTTCTTAAAATCACAGGTTGGAAAGTTTTTACAAGATATAAATTTGCCAAAACGTCCAACACGAATTACTAATGGTGCTCCATCTTTTGGACACATTTCCCCGGTTTCTTCAGCTGGAATTTCTACGCGTTCTGCTTTACTTACCTCTTTTAATTTTTGAGCAAATGGCGTGTAAAAATCTTTTATCATTGGCTGCCAAGGCTTACCGTTATTTGCAATTGCGTCTAATTCATCTTCCATGTTTGCAGTAAATGGAATATCGTCTATATCTGAAAAGTTTTTAACCAAAAAATCATTAACAGCCATACCAACAGATGTTGGGACAAAGCGTCCTTGTTCGCGTTCTATATAATTTCGGGCTTCAATGGTTGAAATAATAGATGCATATGTTGACGGTCTTCCAATTCCTTCTTCTTCCAGACTGCTAATGAGTGAAGCGTCATTATATCGTGGAGGTGGTGGGGTTTCATGTTTTTCTGTAAGTACGTTTTCAGCCTTAAGTGTTTCTAATGCTATAAAATTGGGTAATTTTTTATCCTGTAATCCAAATGGATTTACTTTTAAGAAACCTTCAAAAACAAGTACCGATCCATTAGCCTTTAGTTTATATTTTTTGCCGCTAACACCTGTTACATCAACATACACTGTTGTGGATTCTATTTGTGCATCAGACATTTGTGATGCAACTGCTCTTCTCCAAATTAATTCATATAATTTTCCAAATGCACTTCCCAAATCTTGGCTAATTTGTTCTGCACTTACATTTACTTTAGTTGGTCTTATTGCCTCATGTGCTTCTTGTGCTAATTTTTGTTTGTTTGCGTATGCTTTGGGATTTTCTGGAACAAATTTTTCTCCATATGTTTTCGTAACAAACGATCTAATTTGAGAAACAGCTGCTTGGGCTAAATTAACAGAATCCGTTCTGTGGTAGGTTATGTATCCTTCTTCATATAATTTTTGTGCTAAAGTCATGGTTCTCTTTCCTGAATATCCAAACCGTCTTGATGCATCTTGTTGTAGCGTTGAAGTTGTATATGGTGGTTGTGGTGATCGTTTTGTTTCTCGTTTTAACACTTCTGCAACAGTGTATGCTTGTTTTTGTAAATCCTGTTCTATTTCTTTAGCCTGTTGTTCTGAAGTAATAATCGTTTTTGTAACAGTATATTTACCATCATATAAAGTAAATGCTTTTTGCTGCTCAATTTTTTCTGAATTAATTTCTATTAATTCAAAATCAACTGGAAATTTTTCTGATTGTTTTGTTAATGTAACAACAACAGTCCAGTATTCTTCTTTTGCAAATTTTTCTCTTTCTCTTTCTCTTTCTACAATTAAGCGAAGTGCTACAGATTGTACACGACCTGCTGATAATCCTCTTCTTACTTTTGTCCAAAGAATTGGAGAAAGTTTATAACCAACTAATCGGTCTAAAACGCGACGTGCAATTTGTGCATCAACTAACTGTTGATTAACAACTCCCGGATGTTGTATGGCTTCTTCAATTGCGTCTTTGGTAATTTCATGAAATACAATTCGAGCAAATTTATTTTTTGCCTTTCCACTGTCTAATTGTTGTGCAATATTTGCAGAGATAGCCTCGCCTTCTCGGTCAGGGTCAGTTGCCAAAATAACTTCTTCTGCGTCTTTTGCCAATTTTTTTAACTCAGAAATTGTGGCTTTTTTATCTGGTGAAATTTCAAATTGCGGCTCAAAATTATTGTCTACATCTACCCCTAATTTTGATTTTGGCAAATCCATCACATGCCCCATTGAGGCCTTAATAACATAATTATCCCCTAAAAACCGGCTAATTGTTCTCGCTTTTGTTGGTGATTCTACAATAACTAATTTCATATTCTATATAATTTTCCTTTTTGATTAATAATACCTTTTACTTCCATTAAACCCAAAAGAATGCCCAATGTTTTGGCATCTTTACCCATTTTTGCGACAATTTGGTCAAAATGCAAGGGACCAGTTTGTAAAAGTAAAACAATTTCTGTTTCTTCTTTTGTCAAATTTTGACTTTGTTTACAATAGCTTTTGCCTGTTTTTGTATAGAAAGAATATCTAGAATTCTTTCAATATCAACAACTGCATGTGCTCCCTGTTGCAATAGTTTATTTGTTCCTTTTGACAAATTACTGGTTATTGGACCTGGAACTGCAAAAACAGGTCTGCCAAACTCTTTTGCGTTTTGTGCGGTTATTAATGCCCCACTATCCTCTGTTCCCTCTGTTACCAATACTCCCAAAGACAATCCTGCAATCGTACTGTTTCTAGCAGGGAAAAGTCCTTTGAAGGATGCTTGATTTAGAGGAAAGGTTGAGACAATACAACCTGATTTCTTTTGTATTATATCATATAGGCCTTTATTTTCTGCCGGAGTACATATATTTACTCCGCATCCAAGTACTGCGATTATCTTACCATTTCAATCTATTGCTGTTTTATGAGCTATTGTATCAACTCCTATGGCTAGGCCTGAAATAATAACAAAATCCTGTTCAACAAGTTGTGAGGTAAGAAGCTTTGTCACATGCTCTCCGTAATCTGTAATCTTTCTTGTCCCAACAACAGCTAATGTTTTTGGGAAACTGAGAACATTTGCATCACCTGTGACATATAAAATAAACGGAGGTTCCGGTGTTTTTCTAAGAAGTGATGGGTAATTTTTATCACCAATTGTTATATACTCTACCCTACTTTGAACAAGTTTTTGAGTATAAAATGAAATAGCAAAATCTTTTCTAAATGTTTCAAATTGAAAAGCTAATTTTTCTCCAATTACATTTTTAAGATCAAAAACCGAAGCATTCCAAATATTCTGTGCATTACCAAACTTATTCAAAAGAGCGGCAAAACGTTTTGACCCAATACCCGGAAAAACAGACAATCCTAAAATATATTCTCGTTCTAACATAAAAAAATAGTAGCAAATTACTTGACAAAATATTTTGATCCATGTCACACTAGATATATGGCAAAAAGAAAAGCAGTTAGAAAATCAAAAGCAGTACGAGCTGTTAAAAAACCACATGTAACTTCTTCTCATGGGCCAACCTATGACACGTTAATGATTGTTACCATTCTTCTTTTATTGTTTGTCTACCCAATTGGCATTATATTTATGTGGGCATGGATGAAAACATGGCCAACATGGCTTAAGGCAGTTATTTCTGCTCCTTTTGTAATTGCAATTACCTTTTTAATTATTGTTTCATTTATTGTCGGAAATATTATCCATAGAGGATTAAATAGAGCAATAATTCAGGAAAGAAGAATTGAAAGAATGCAACAAATGCCTACAAATATTCCTCTCTCTGTTACACCAACTCCTCAAGTTACCTATTAGTTTTTGGGTTCACTAAAGTACGCGTCTAAAATTTCTTTTGCAATTGGTCCTGCAATGTTGGATCCTTCTCCAGATGCTTCAGATAAAACAGTTACGATAATCTGCGGATTATAAGCGGGTGCATATAAGGTAATCCATGCATGAGGCAAAGACGTTTCTGATCCTTGTTGGGCTGTTCCTGTTTTGCAAGCAACGGAAACACCTATTTTATTTTCAAATGCGGCTGATTCCGAAGCTTGGGATGGAATAAAAAAATTTTTTCCATCTATTTGATACTTTCCCGCAGGAACCGAAACTGCATAATTGAATAACGGCCAGCCAACTCCTCCAGGCTGGCATCCTTTTACCATTCCTTCCCGAATTAAATCTGCTGTGGTATCTGACAAAAATTTATTTTGTAAAATTTCCGGTTTTTGACTTGCAAGCAAATGAGGTTTGTATAGCACTCCATTATTTGCTAACGTCTGTGTCCAGGCATTTACTTGAAGAGGAGTTGTTAATAAATATCCCTGTCCAATTCCATAATGGAAATCATCTCCCGTATACCATTGCTCGCCAATTGTTTTTAACTTCCACTCTTTTGTTGGTAAAAGTCCTGCCTGCTCTCCCATTAAATCTATCCCTAATTTTTTACCTAACCCAAATTTTGCACCCATTGCAGAAATTTTATCTACTCCTAACATTTCTCCAAGCTTATAGAAAAAAATATCATTAGATCTTTGGATTGCTTTGACAACATCTACCAATCCTTCTGTTCTTCCATATTGGGTGTAGTACCAATTAGCAAAACTAAATGGTCCAATTTTTACAACTCCAGTATCATCTACCGTAAAGCTATTATCTATTATTTTTGTTTCAAGTCCTGCTGCAGCAACAACAGGTTTAAAGGTAGAACCAGGAGGATAGACTCCGCTTATAACTCTATCTAAAAGCGGTTGATTTTGTCCGTCTAATAAAACACTGGCAACGGTTGGATAACTACTATCAGTAGCCATATAATTTTTCCCCATGGTAAATAAATTTGGATCAAACGAGGGCATACTTACCATTGCCAAAATTTCTCCATCAGGTTTACTTACTATGACTGCACCTTTTTTAACAGACTTCATGGCATTATATGTAGCTATCTGTAAATTTTTATCTAACGTAGTAGTAATATTTTGCCCAGAAACTGGATCTGTCTCCCCAAGAGTTCGTACTTTTTGTCCTGTTGCATCAACTTCTATTAGTTGCTGCCCGTCTACTCCTTTTAATAAAGGCTCATATTCTTGCTCTAGTCCTTCTTTTCCAATAACATCTCCAACTTTGTAATCAGCATACAAAGGGTCTTGTAATTCGTTTTGAGATATTTGTCCAATGTATCCTAAAACATGTGCAAAAGCATTTTTATATGGATACTCGCGCAAACTATCTATTTCTAAATGTTTGTCCCCTTTTGCCAAAAGAGATAATGCTGTTTTTTGATCAACAAGTGTTGTTTTCCCATTAACTTCTTCTCTATATCCTGGAACATTGTAAACAAGTGGATTGCCATTTCTATCAAAGATTACTCCTCGAGGTGCATGGATAACTGTTGTTCGGGTTCTGTTTGTGTCAGAAAGCAATCGATAGTCATTTCCTTTAATAATTTGTAAATAAAAAAGTCTGCCAATTAAAAGAAGAACTGCAGAAACAATGATGATTGGGAAAACAACATCACGCATTTTTACTTCCAATGAATGGTCACCAAAACCAACTGAGAATTTTAATGGCGAATGTTTTTCTGTATAAATTGATTCTGAAAAAAGAGCTCCAACTTTAATTCTACTTTTTCTCATAAACTCCTTGGGAATTCAGTATAACACAACTATTTATTAGGCTCTAACTTGAAGACTTTCTGCAGCAAAAGTTACTGAAAGAGGCTCAATAATAACTTGTTTTTGTCCTTGTTCTACCACACCGGCATTGTATGCTTTTATCCCAACAGATTCTGCTATTTTTAGAACATTTTGCACATCTGTTTGAGGGACAAATATTGCAAATCCTGCCCCCATATTTAAATTTCCATATGCTTCTTCATTACTCATTTGAGCCTGTTGCTGAATAAAACTTAAAACTTCTGGAACTGGAACAATTTCTTTTATTCTGTAGGTAAATTCTTTGGTATGGCGCATTAATTTTCTCCATCCATGACCTGTTATATTTGCCATGTAGTTGATTTTAATATTATTTTTAAATAATTCATGCACTAGTTTTGAATAAATAATTGTTGGATCAAGTAGTGCTTCTCCGTACATGCGTCCAGAAGGCAATTTTGTAGCATATTTTTCTGGTAAACTCTCTGCAATTTTACGAGCTAAAGACAAACCATTTGCATGAATACCACTACTTTCAAATAAAATAATTGCATCCCCTGCCTGGAGATTTTCTCCAAGA
>JAKAEF010000031.1 GCA_021820025.1 bacterium
CCGTTTATTACTGCCTGATCTGCAAGGATAGCTTTTTGCATTTGCGTACTCAGTGGTGCAAACTTAGAAAGAAGTAATTTAATGACTGTTTTTCTGCTCATTGCATCAAAGTTATCTTTCCAAAGACCATAGCCTTTTTTCATTGTCTGAGAGTATTTAAGCCCATGTGTTTCTAATTCCTTGACAGTCATGTATAAAGACTTCTCAAAGCCATTGACGAGCTTCATATAAGCTACATAGCCTATTGCTGGCATCTTCTCCCTCTTGTCGTGGTCTGCAATCCAACTAAACTTTATGTCTCCTGTTAGTAAATCCTCTGACTCTATCTCTCCTTCGCATACTTTTGATACATTAAGCGTCTTGAATTGTCCTGATCTTTGAGCAAGCTGTATAAATCCTTTGTAGCCTAGCTGGAATTGCGCATTTCCTTTGTATGGAATAATGTAGGCAAAGCCGAGATTTTGGTTTATAGGTAAATCAAGTGTTGCTGCTGTCATCGCAGCATTTAGGATTGATTTTGGCTCTACCCCTTCAAGATTGCTTGAGGCAACTTGCAAGAGGGAAGCAATAAATCCCTGTGATTTCTTTCCGAGTACGTCATTAAATCTCTCCTGCACATAATCGGATTGAATAAGTGTTTTTAATTGTGATGTTGTTGTTAATTCGTTACTCATAAGGGTTTTAGCATATCTTTTGCTACTTCCACATCAGTTCTTTCTTGCTTACTTTTTAGCAAACCTGCTGCTTGAAATTCCTGTACGAGAAAGTCAAACCTGCATAGTAAACAAACAATCTCGCCTGTTTTGTCCCATTCTTTTCCTTCGTGTTTATCGCAATATACGCAAAGTTCTTTCATAGTTTTATTGCCTCCCTGATTACTCCGTCTACTTCTTGGTTGTATAATTGCATTGACTCCCATTTTTCGATTAGCTCGTCACAGATGCACATTTTTCCTGGTTCTTGATCCTCGCACTCTTGCAAGTGTCTGTCGTTTTCTCCTGTGTTATAAAAATTAAAATTGTCCATAGTTTTAGTGAATAAATAAAGTCATTGATACATTCCACAATGCCCCTGCTAAAACTCCTGCTGCTATCGTTGCTGCGATCATGTAATACTCAAATCGTGTGTCTGTCATATTAAATTCCCAACTCCTTTCCGCAAGTCCATCTGTTAAATGTGTATCCGTTTGTTGAAAATATTTTCCAAGCAATAAGGGTGTTTATTTTGTAATCGAATAAGAAGCGAGCATTATTTACCTCTTTGTTAAATCCATTCCAGTATGAATTTATCTGAAAAAGTCCAAAATCAATACTTTTGTCTGAATTATAATTAGTTGCTGTAGGATTAAGTTTTCCGTTCTCATGGCAACGTGGATCAGTTAATAGTTGCAATGCTTTATCTGAATACTTGCCGAAAACCTCTTTTATGTAGTTTTCAATCTGTACGCTTTGTGGGTCTGCCGGAAGTTTTGCGGCTGGTTTATTTACTGTAGCGGTTGGTGCATACGCATTAGCAACTTTTAATACTGGACTAACAAAGATAGCTGCTGCAATAAGAGGGAAACTAAAGCCTATTACTCCTCCTACAATTGCACCTGTTACTGTATATGCTTTTCTTGGTTGTTCTCTGTAGGTAAATGTACCTAATCCGTATTTACTTAGATTTTTCATCTTCTTCCTTTCTTTTCTTCATTCTGGTAACGATTTGATGTACTGTCGGTTGTCTAACCCCATATTTTAGGGCTATATCGTACATAGACATTCCGTTTAGATAGTCTTGGTACATCTCTTCGTTTCTTTTTAATTTCTCTGCTATTGGCATATTTTTGACTTATAGCGTTGAATATGATATATTCCGCTTCATCTTGAAATTTCAATAAAAAAACACTCGTGTAGAGTGTTTTATAGTAGGTCTAGTGAAGTTTTATCTCGTTAGTTCCGGTGTCTCAGAAATGCGGGAATGTCTGAGACAAGGGTTACTTGTCGAGGGTCAAACTTCAAATAGTTCCTCTGTAAAACTGGCTTCTACAGTGATTTTCTACTTGAAATATTAAAGAGCTATAAAGTTAGTATAAGGTATCCTATTAGGATTTGTCAATAGGCAATTTGAGGCTAATACATGACAAGTTTTGGACAAAATGCCTGTGATCTAGTTAATACTAATAGTATTTATTGACAGTTATGAGAATTGCTTGTATAACTCTGTTAGGTTCTTACAAAAATCTTAAATTGTCTCGTTTGCAAGGAGGCAATTATGGATAAAGATAAATTCTTTTCGTGGTGTGTAACAAAGCGTAACCTTGTATCAAAGAGTTTGCACCACACGAGAATACGGTACGATTATTTGTTTAGGTGGCTCAATGATGAGCCTCTAACTGCTGAAAAAGCGGAAGGCTTCGTTTTGCATCTTCGAGAGAAAAACCTACGCAACTCCTCTATAAATTCATACATCCGGGTACTTAACCTTATTGATATATACGAGAGAGATAATAACCAAGACCTGCACCTACTCAAGAACATAAGCTACATGAAAAAAGAGCAGACTACCCCAACCTTCCTAAGCATAGATGAAGTTGAATCTCTTATTGCTGTTCGTATTGATCTCTCAAAAAACCCTTATGCTAATTCCGGAATCGACATTGATCGAGTGTATCGTAATGCTATTTGGTTTCTTGCCGGTACCGGCTGCCGGTTTGATGAAATGGCAAGTACACAAGTAAAAAACCTCCAACTTGGTATAAGTAGCGGTTATGTCAAATTCCCCAAAGAAATAGTAAAAACAAAGCAAGAAAGAATTGTACCACTCCCTCCCCTGCTTGTTGCAGAACTCAAAGACTTTTGCAAGGGTAAAAAGCCTAATGACTACATGCTGACGACTGCAACCGGCAATAAGTTAATAGAGCAGACATTTTCCCCACAACTGAGAAAAAGAGCAGAAATAGCCGGAATAAATAAAAGGGTACATGCTCACATGTTTAGACATTCCTATATAAGAGAGCTTAGACGCTGCGGAACAGATGTACAGACCGTAGCCAAGCTCGTAGGGCATGAGGACTTAAACACGACACTTTACTATGATAAGTTTGACTATGAAGAACTGCAAAAAGGTGCAGAAAATCATCCTCTTTTCTCAAGAAGTATTCCAAAAGAAGAAAAACTAGAAAGATACATACGCAAATTCCAACAATTACGCATAGAGATAGAAGCAGACCCAGATAGAACTTTTATACTTAAAAACTTCTTTGACTATTTACTTGCAGTCAAAGGGTAAAAGGAATATGATCGGCTTGATGGCATTTTCTGAATTAAATACTATGCTATTGTTTCTTCTTCTTATTATCGTGTTTATTGTTCTAGGGTTAATCTACAAACATTGTAAAAAAACAGATAGTAGGCTTGATGAGATCGAGCAGACATACAAATACCTCAAGTTTCTTGATGATGCTAACCTAAAGCTATACGAGAAGTATTTGAAAGCAAAAGCAAAGAAAGAACACCTAAAATAATTTGCTACAGTAGGTCTACCAAACTCCTAGAGAGGAACGGTAAACACCTATGGCAGACGAAACTACAGAACTAACACCCCAACAAGAAAGATTTTGCCAATTGTACGCTACTGATAAGGAATTTTTTGGAAATGGCGTAGAGACTTATTTAGAGGTTTACAGCATAGATCAGCATAAACCCAACTGGTATAACACCGCTTGTGCAGCAGCTTCGAGACTGTTAAGCAATGTTAAGGTTATCAATAGAATAAACGAGTTGATTGAAGAAGGCGGACTGAATGACTCATTTGTAGACAAACAGCTTAAATTTCTTATTACACAACATGCAGACTTTAAATCTAAACTCGGAGCAATTTCTGAATACAACAAGATGAAACAAAGAATAGTAAAGAAAGTCGATCTCACTAGCGGAGGTAAACCAATTCTAGGAGGTGCTTCTGATGTTCCAAGCGACAACAGCAACACAAAAGATTCTTAAACTCACAAAGCGTATTAGAGGTGTTTCTGGTGGTACTGGTGCTAGTAAGACTATCTCTATTCTCTTGTGGCTTATTGACTATGCACAAACCCACAGAGGCAAGGTTATCTCTATTGTCTCTGAATCACTCCCTCACTTAAAGCGTGGTGCTATGCGTGATTTTCTTAACATCATGTCCGAGCATGAGTATTACAAGGATGAGAATTGGAATAAATCAGACTTTATTTATACGTTTCCTACCGGCACGAAAATAGAGTTTTTTGGTGTTGAAGAGTCCGAGAAAGTCAAAGGAGCAAGAAGAGACATCTTGTATGTCAATGAAGCAAACAATATTACGCTTGAAACATTCATGCAGCTTGAAATCCGTACAAGAGAGATTATTTGGTGCGACTGGAATCCTGTAGCTGAATTTTGGTGGTATACGGAAATCATGCCTCACTACAACGCAGATTTTCTTGTACTAACCTATTTGGATAATGAAGCATTGCCTCAATCAATCGTGCAGTCAATAGAAAGCAAGAGGCATAATAAGAATTGGTGGCGTATTTATGGAGAAGGACAGTTAGGTATTGCAGAAGGTCGTATTTTTGATAATTGGGAAATATTAGACCAAGTGCCATTTGTTGCACGACTAGATAGGTATGGGCTTGATTTTGGGTATACAAACGATCCTACCGCTATTGTTGCAGACTATAACTATAATGGTGGCATTGTCTTAGATGAGCTTGCATATCAAAAAGGACTATCAAACAAGACAATTGCAGATATTTTTATCAATTCTCCAAGAGCTTTAGTTATTGCTGATTCCTCAGAGCCTAAGTCAATTGATGAGATAAAAAGCTATGGCGTGAACATTATTCCGGCAGAAAAAGGAAAAGGATCAGTCTTGCAAGGCATACAGTACATGCAGGATAAGAAAATCTATGTTACTAAAAGAAGCGTCAACTTGCTGAAAGAATATCGTAATTACTTTTGGTTGACTGATAGAGAGGGTAACTTTATCAATGAACCGCAAGACTTTATGAACCATTGCTTAGACGCTGCTAGGTATGCGATAGGAAAGCCAAGAAAAACCTTTACCATGCCACAATCTGTAGGAGGGATAAAGCCATTCTTTGAAGGATTGCCCGGTTAGTTGACAATACCTAAAATAAGTTGCCATTGTGTAAGTAATCACTTCCTTTCTCATTTGACTGGCGACAAGAAAGCTCTAGCAATAGGGCTTTTTTGTTTGTTTGCGTATACCTAAAATTTGTTGCTACCGTCAAATCAACATGGATAATACAGCAAACCCAACAGTAGCATCTCAAGAGATAACCCTTGAAAACCCGGAGCTTTTATCACTCAAAGAGCATAAACAAGAGGCTTTGAATTGGCAAAAGCGTAGACATTTAGATTGGACTGAGAACTACACACTCTACAGGGATAAAGTCATTGTCAACCGATTTATACAGCGTCAAAGTGTCAATGTACCTTTGATGAAAACAGTTATCAAGACAGCACTTAAAGAGACAGACGATCCACCATTGTTAGTATTTGAAGAACTGGACAACGATAAGCAAAAAGAAATCTTCTTTAATGAATACTGGAACTTATTTAGCAAAGAACAAAAACTTGTTATCAAAGACTTGGTTGATAAAAAACAGGAAATGCTTACCGGTAGAACCTTCAAAAAGCTCAATGTTGAAAATGGGAAGCCGGTTGTAGACATTGTTGACGTACAGGACATTCTGATTACTCGCTACTGCGACCCGACAATGATTCATACAGCAAGATACTTAGTGCATCAACACATTTTTGTACCGCTTGCAACGCTTGAGCATAACCCCAACTACGATCAAGAAGCTATAAAGCGTCTTAAAGTGTTCTACGCAACTGCAAGAGGTCTTATCAAAGCAGAAGAGAACGCAAAGAGCCTTGAAATGAAGAATAGACGCATGGAGCTAATGGGTGTAACAGATGTGAATAATCCTGTTATTGGTGAAACGTATGTAGAGCTAAACGAACACTACCTATTGCAATGGGATACAGATCATAACCAAGAAGAATACTACCTTATTACCACTTGTGATGACATGGAAATATTAGCCAAGAAGAGACTTGAGGAAGTGGTAGGTAAAACAACGGATCATTATTGGAGAACGCATAACCTCTTTAACTCTTGGGCTGATGACATAGAGCTTACGGATATTTGGAGTGATGGACTGGCAGATATTGTTAGAACACCTAACAAGATTGCTAATATGATGGTTTCGCAAATTGTCGAGAATCGAACCTTGAGAAATTACAGCATGTACTTTTACGATTCTTCAATTGAAGGATATAAGCCACAGACCTACGATCCTATGCCTTTTGGTTGGTATCCTTCCCCCGGAGATCCTAATACCACCATGAAGCAGGTTACAATTCCTGATCTTGGGGAATCAATACCAGAAATGCAGTTTGTAATGAATATGGCAGAACGTGCAGCGTCAACTCCTGATCTTTCTCAAGGTGTTGTCAATAAAAAGACCATGACAAAGGCAGAGATGCAAGCAGTCTTACAGGAAGCACAAGATAGATTGCGTTCAATGTCTAAATACTACAATGACGCATGGGAAGAATTTGGAACAATGTTTATCAAGCTCATTGAAGCACAAGCAGATAACTTAGTGCCGGTACAAATCTTTAAGAAGGGCTACAAAGGTACAATGTTTAGAGTTACCGTATCCCCTAACGATTGGAAGTCTAAGATAGGCTATAGAGTAAAGGTAATGACCAAAGACGAGAAAGACAAGGAAGAGAAAAACGCAATTGAGAAACTCAATGCTATCTCTCCTGACTTCCAGACTAATAAGCCATTCCAAGACATTAGAAAGAAGAAAGAGTTAGCTTTTGCAGGTCTTAACCCTGATGAAGTAAAAGAAGTCATGGACTTTGAGAACCAAGCAGCAGCAAGGGCATTAGAGGCAGCAAAGCAGCAACAGACACAACAGCAACAGCTACCTGCAAATGCAGGAGTAAATGGAAAGACCGTAAATCTTCCAGTACCAGCACAGCCAATGCTTTGACATGACCTAAAAAATGTTGCTACTACTAAAACATGATTGACGAAATACTAAAGAAATTTAACCTCAACATGAACGAGCTTCAACCGGAAGAGCTACAAACACTTTTATCATGGGCTGACCAACTCCAAAGCAAAGAAGCAACTATAGCAGATGTACGATTTCACATCTCACAGATGAAAGAGTTTGTTGAACAAGAATTGACAGCAAAGAAAGAGCTTCCGAATAAATGGCTGCACTTGCTTTCCTATTTTATTCCTTTTGTCGGTCTTATTGAGAAATGGTATCAAGACCAATATGAGTTAGGGCTAAAAGCAAGGCTTAGAAATTATATGCTGTTTGAAAACTTCCTAGCAAGTCCGGAGAGGCGTAAAAAAGCTATCGAATCACAGATTGAACGATTAGCACAAAACGCACAGAAAAGGAGCATGTAATGGCAAGAAAAGCATTAAAAATTAAAGCAGTAAAAAAGACTAAACTACCAAAGTTTAAGACTGTCAAGCCGGTTAAGACGAAAATGAAGATCAAAAGTACAGCCGGTAAGCAAACAAAGCAAATAAAAGTAGGCGGTCAATTGTTCCATACCGCTACCAGTACAACAGGGCTTGTAAGTAAATACAGGGCTTTTAAGCCGGTAACAAACAAACAGTCAACAACAGAACCTAAACCAAAGAAAGTGTATTACTAATATGGCAAAACTAACGACAAAAAAGCGAAAAGTATTAAGCAATAAGACGTTCGGACTTCCCGGCTCTCGAAAGTATCCAATGCCTGATAAATCCCATGCTATCAATGCAAAAGCTAGAGCAAAACAGGAATTGAAAAAGGGTAAGCTCTCTAAATCCTCATACGAAAAGGTTGTTGCAAAGGCAAATAAGAAGTTAAAGAAATAATGAAAGCAATTACTAACAAAAACCACAATAAACTCGTTAGCGACAAAGTGAAAAAGATAATGAAAGAAGGCGTAAGGCGTAATACTCATGCACCTGTTAGTAAATCAAATCCTCGTAGGAAAGTTTCACAAAAACAAGCAGTTGCAATAGCTGAATCAATGGTAAATCACGCACAAAAAAAGAATAAAAAGAAAAGGACTTGACAATACCTAAAATTTGTTGACACCTTTACACTATGACAGAACAGCTTTTAAGAACAGAACTTCCAAAAGATACAGTTGAAGTTTTAGAAAAAATCCTCGCAAAAGATCCTGATTGGTTGGTAGCAGATGAAATTGCATTTTTGAAAGCAAGAGCAGCTTACTTAACCTCTGAGGAAAAAAGAGTTTTTGCAAGTGTCCTTGAAGAAGCAACACAAGACGAAGCACCAAAGAAAAGTAAATCACAAGCAAAAAGAGAAGCAACACAAGACGAAGCACAAGCATAAGTAAAACCCTTTTAAAGAAGGACTAAGACTATGGCTATAAGTAATAAACAACTAGATACATCTGCAATTGATAAAATAAAGAATCTTCCTGACAATTTTGATCCTGCAAACCCACCGGCAGATCCAACGAAGGACAACCCACCGGCAGGAGATCCACCAGCAAGTAACCCGCCTGCTAACGAACCACCGGCAAATCCTGACCCAAACAATCAACCACCAGCAGATCCTAACGCAAATCCAAATGGAGAACCACCGGCAAACCCACCGGCAGAAGATCCATATAAGGTAAAGTTTGCAGAATCTAGTAGGGAAGCACAGATTTTAGCGTCAAAGAATCGCAAAATACAAGAAACAATAGAGCAAGCTGCACAATTACCAGAACCAACAGAGGAAGAATTGAAAGCAAAATACACTGATTGGGAAAATTTGACTGATTTTGAAAAGCAAATGGCAAAAGACGCCTATATTTCAAGTAAACGCTTTTCAATGATTAACCAAGCAGTTGTAGAAAACCAAAAAGTTGACCAATGGGCGAAACAAGTTGATGAGTTTGTAACAAATCCTGCAACACTTCAATCATATAAAGACCTAGAAGGCAGACAAGCAGAGTTTCGATCTTTTGCAATGAAAGAATCAAGACGAGGTCTTGATATGAATGAGCTAGTTACATACTTCTTAGCAGTAGAACCAAAAACACCAGCACCAGCAACACCCGGATCAATGGTAGCAAGACCAAATGCCGGTAATCCTCCAAAACCAGCAACACCCGGATACACACCGGAGCAAGTAGCACTTTTAAGAAAAACAGATCACAAAAAGTACAATGAATTGGTAATGAGTGGAGTTATAAAAATTGAAGTTCCTCAAATGTAGCCTCATTTTCCCCTATTGACATGACCTAAAATTTGTTGACAGTATAACAATTAGATAACAGTTAAGCCTTCTAACCCGACATAATCGGACTGAGAGAAAA
>JAKAEF010000032.1 GCA_021820025.1 bacterium
CTGCCCGTGTCTCAGTGCAGTTGTGGCTGACCATCCTCTCAGACCAGCTACCCGTCATTGCCTTGGTAGGCCTTTACCCCACCAACTAGCTGATAGGACGCAGACTCCTCCCTCAACGATCAGTTAAGATCTTTACTCTTGCGAGACCATGGACTATTACCCCGTCTTTCGACGAGCTGTGGTCCATTGAGGGGTAAATTTCTACGCGTTACTCACCCGTCCGCCACTGAATTGTCTTGCGACTCTCCCGTTCGACTTGCATGCTTAAGGCACGCCGCCAGCATTCATCCTGAACCAGGATCAAATTCTCAAAAAGAAATGAAAAGTTCCTACCACTTCCCGATTATTAAGGAAGTGTGAATGTGCTGTACTATTTTATTAAAGAGCTTCTAAATTTAAGATGAAAAAACCCGCCTAAGCGGGAAAGACTTCCGTAGCTTTTGGCAAAGTTTTACATACCAAGATCAATTATACCTGAATATAAAATTTTGTCAATCGGTAAAGAGCTATTATTTTTATAAAATATTCTGAACAACTTGATACAATACAATTCCTAACGAAACCATGACATTTAAACTTTTATTTACGCCAAACATTGGCATTTCTACAATTACGTCTGCTGCGTCTAATACTTCTTGCGCTGCACCTGTTGTCTCGTTACTCACCATCAAAGCAAGTGGAAATTTGTACTCTGCTTTAGAAAATGGAATTGAACGTTTATCTTGTTCTACAGCCACAATTTGAATATTTGGAACTTGTTCTCGTAAAGCCTTTATTGCATCTATTGTAGAACTAAAATATTCCCAATCTACCCATTCTGTTGTGTTAATAGAAGCTTTTTTAATGCGGGTATTTGGCGGAGTTTCCGTTATGCCGCATAAAAATACTTTTTCTGCTGCAACGGCATCGGCAAGTCGAAAAATTGAACCTACATTATAAGTATCTATAATATTGTCACAAATAATATATATTGGATTTTTCTTAAGAAGCTGTTTTTCTTCTTCTTGCGCAATTGTTGTTCTGAGCTCTTTTGCTCCAAGTTTTATCATATACGCATTATACCAAAGTTTTACTATAGGGATTATTATTTTTTAAGAGATGGTGTTGGCGTGACTCCTTGCATAACTTGAAGACTTGATTGGACTGTATTTGCAACAGAAGATGCTTTATTAACAACCTCTTGCGCTTCTGCCGCAGCTTGAGCTTGCAAAGATTCTGAAAGATTTGTTTTTTCTCTCTCTTGATTTAGGTTTGCCTTTTCTACTGCTTCTAAAGCCTTATTCTTTTCTGCAATTGCTTTCTCAAGTGCAGCTTCTCTTGCAGCCAAATTTTCTTTTGCTGCAATTGTTGCTTGTTGTTGTAATAAATCCAAGCTAATTTTTAACTGTGTCGCTGCATCTGTCGTATTGGTAGCAAATCGTGCTGCATCTCTTGCCAAGTCATCGCGTACTGCATTTGCTAATTCATCGGTTGGCAATCCCTCTTCTGCAACACCTTTTGCATCAGACAGGGCTGTTTGTGCAACTCCAACTTCTGCTTTAAGCTCTCCCGTCGTTTCTTGCTCCGCAACATCTAATACTTTTTGGTGTTCAGCAATGGTTCTATTTAAAAGTTCTGCAATAGCTTGAACATTGCTTCCTGCAAATTTTGCCTGTTCCATTTCTTTTGATGCATTTCGTGTGTTATCTCGCAACCCTTGCAAGGCTATTAATGAAGCCTCTAAATTACCTTTTGCCAATTCAAATCGCAATTCCGCAATTCTTTCTCCGGCAATTGAATTATAAACTTGCGCTTTTTGCAGTGGAGTAAATGCAAAGAAAATTCTAACTTGTTGTTTAATTAAATCTAAAAAGTAAAATGGACTATCTGGCAAAATATATCCAGGTCCTTCAGATGTTGGAGGCAATGCTATTTGTGTTGTTGCTAAACCTAATACTTGCGGTCTACTATACGCATAACTGGACTGAGTATATAAACTTCCAAAAAATGCTACAAAAAGAATAAAGACAATTGGAGTAAATATTTTTCTCACAATCTATTGTTGTACTATTTTTGCTGACTTGTCAAGTAAATTATCTTGATACGCTAATTGTTTGCCCTAACTCTGCTGCTGGTGCTGCAACTGTTATTCTGTTACCACTACCACTTGCTGTTAAGACAACTGTATAACCGGTATCATAACTTGCCGAGCAATTGGTAAATGTTGTCCCTGTTGTAGGATCTGTTGGCAGGGCAGCAATATACGTTGGGACAATTGCGCTACAAATATCTGCACCGCCTGTTTTTATATTTTGCACACTTGTTGTAATTCCTGTGGGTAAAGCTCCTCTATTATCTGCTGCATATTGATGAATAGCATTTAACAGAGCATTTACATCACTATGACGTTTGGTATTATTTGCTTGTGAGAATTGTCGCGCAGGATTAATAGCTATTAAAACAAGCGAAAAAAGAATGGCAAGGATTGCTATAACAACCAAAACTTCAATAAGAGTAAAACCGTTTTTCTTACAAAATACTTTCATCAAATATCTTGTTTGTGCTATATCTAGCAAATCACTTTTTACATATGCTGTCAAGGAGTTCCGGTGATAATTTTTACATCTGTAGAACCTGTTAGAGCTGTCGCTTCCACAGTAACATTCGAGAAGGATTTTTTAAGCAATGTTACAATTTCTGTTTGATACTCTTGCGGTACTTTGCTAGAGAATGCCACTGTTGTTGCAGTTACATCTTGAGTTGGAGCATTACCAGTTGTTGCATTGGTATACCCTGCATCTGCTAACTGTGATTTTGTTTTACCAGCAAGGCCTGCAATTGTTGTTCCATTTAAAACTTCTACAACTACATCTTTTTTTGCAATAGATGGTGTTGGAATAGGTGTATTTGTTGGAATAACAGTTGGCACTGCAGTTGGTGTAGGCTGAGCAAATGCAAACTTAAGAGCTGCTCCTGTATGCCTAGTTAGATAATATCCTCCACCTATAATTGCTAAAACTAAAATAAGAACAAGAAGTACTCTAATAAACTTTTTTGATTTCTTTTTTGGAGTAACAGGTATAACTGTTGGTTCTTCTTTTTTTGAAGTTTCTGGCTCTTCTTCTATATGTTCTGTTACAAATCCCGGTCTTTTTTCTGCAAAAATAGGGGTCTTTTCTTCTTTTATGTCCTTGTCTGTTGAAACTTTTTCAGTGGTAGATTCTTTTACTTCTGGTAATGGAGTTTTTTCTTCAACAATTGCTGTTGCACCATTGGTTATATCTAAGAAATTAGAAGCACCAATTAATTTTTTATTAGAAACAATTGCTTTTATTTCTTCTGGAGAAAATGTTTCTTTTCCACGAAGATTTGGAAAAACAAAAATTGGAACTACCGCTTCAAATTTCCATCCCATACTTTCAAATGCATCTTTTGCAAGCGTATAAATATCTTTATTTGTTGCAACAAAATAAACTTCTTTTTCTTTTGCCAACGTTATGCACACAATATGATCGGGATTAAATGGTAACTCTGAAATAAATTTTTCTCTTTCCTGCTTTACTTGCTCAACATTTGTATATTCAAGGCGCTTTTCAAATAACAAATCTTCTCCCAAGACACAAACAATTTTTTGCCGTTTTATATCTACTTTTCCTATAAAAGTAAAGATTGCCGTTTTAAAGCTTTCTTTGTTAGTCACTTCTAAATTTTTAATACTGTCTGGGACAAAGGTAAGTGTTTCTGTTTGTGAAATTCCATCTCCTTTTATAGCCAAAGATTTTGAAGTTATGTAAATAATATTTTTTGGTTTAGAAGAAAACATAGCTAATTTATTTCTGTCCAACTGGAAATAGTAAATATATTATTACTGAAAGTACCAACTACTTGCAACCGTCTATGATCATTTCCAATAGCACCGTCAGATGTTATGGTAACTGTTGGATTACCACTCACTGTTATCGTAGCATGTCCGTTACCAATTGGTAAAGTTTCACCACTGTAATTACTATTTCTTAAAAAACGTAAAATACCGTTTTCTACCCCTGCTTCTGCAACCTGATATGTTTCATCACCCAAAGCATATGTTGTTGTTGTGCTCATGTTAATAATCATTACTGCTACTGCACCTGTCACAACTATCATGCCAACAACCGCAAATACCAAAAGAGAAATTAATGCTTGTCCGTTATTTTTCATAGTTATCTTGTTCCAATTGTTGTTGTAAATGTTTGTGTTTCATAACCCTTTGACTCTTGCGCATGACTTGCAATGGTGAATGTAATTTTAACCGTAGGTTTACCAGGAGGATTGCCAATTTTGGTAAAACTAAGATTAGATACTTGGGTATCTGACCCGTTGAGATTATCTGTATTTACGCCAGTTACAAGCTGTAAATTTGTACCATTAAGTGAGTAGTCATATTGCACTCCACCAATTATTAAACGTAAAGAGTTACTTGTTTGTCCTAATCCTGCCGGAATAGTTATGGCCTGAGCACGAGTAACGTCATAAGAAAAACGAGCAAGGATAAATCTGGAATCCTGTGCAAGGTTTGATGTTGCACTACTAGAAAGTGCAACATCCATAATAGAAATAAAAAGCTCTGACAAGACAACTAAAAACATTGCCAAAAGCCCCATATATAAAAGCAATTCAACTAGTGTAAAACCTCTATATTTTTTAATTAGATTTCTCATGGCGAATAATTAATACTTACGCTACTAACAATTGGCGTATTAGATGTATTGCCCGTTAAAAAAGATTTATATCTAACATATCTGCCGTTTATTTTATTAAGTGGAATTAACGAATTAATAGCAAAATACGTATTACTTGTGCCATCAGGTCCAAAATAATTCCATGTTGTATTATCTGTATTTATTGCTAATTGAAATTGAGTTGTTGTTGCAGTAGGACTTGAGACACTCCATGTAATGTTATTTATTGCAACATTTGCCCCTAGATCAAGAGAACTTGATTCTAAAGTACCTGCATTAAAATACATTCCTCCCCCACCACCTGCAAAAACGAGTAATTGCTGAACATTTCTTGCTACTGCAACAAATAACTTTGAATTGTAGAAATAGACATCGTTACCGTTTTGACCCAAATTATATGAACTAATTTGAGTGACGCTTGCCGGATTATTAACATTTAGAATTCGTAATTGAGCTCCTGTGGATGTGGATGCCAAAAATGCAATACCGTTAAATACAAAAATTCTATTAAGATTTGCTCCAACTTCAAAACCACCAGATGTAGAAGGACTTGCCGGATTTGAAACATTTATGACAAGAAATTCCTGCCCAGGACTGTTTCCTGTTCCCAAATACACATAATTACCACTTGCAAAAATACATAATGAATTGTTGGCGATTACACTATATGTTGTAACAAGTGATGGTGTACTTTTATTACTGGTAGACAAAATCATCAGCTGGTTATTGTTTCTATTAAGAGATAAATATGCGTAATTGCCATCTGCAGAAACAGCTACCCCTGTTATACGGCTACTAACTCCGTAGGACCCAGTCAAAACTGGAGCAGATGGAGTTGTTACGTTTACAATCCAAAGGTTAGTGTTAGAACCAATAAATGCATATCCATTATTCACAGCAATAGAAGATCCCACCGCCCCTAAATTGAGAGAGCCAACAATACTTGGAGCTGTTGGATTTGAAATATCAACAATTTTTAAAGTAGCTGATGCGTTATTAATAATCACATAAACGTAATTTCCAGATATTGCCATTTCTATAATATTTGCACCAAATATCAGTGGCGGTGCAGCTTGCAAATACGTAGTCGTGTCGTAAGTATAGAATTCTCCGCCCGCCTGAACTTGTGTTCCAACAAAAACATAATTAGCATTTGCAACAACAGCTGTAGCATTCTTATTTCCTGGACTTGTAACAGAAGCAAGATTGGTTGGAACCGACCAGCTTTCTATTTGAAATTCTCCCCCACTGGTATTTGTTGTTTCTGTACCATTTTTTGTGCCAAGATTAAAATCTGCCTGGGTTGTTTGGGTTACGGCATTGTTATTAATAAATCTATGATAATAATCTGTCGAACTAACAGATGAAGCAAGTGGAGTTCCCCAGCTAACTGTTGTCACAACTTTTTTTGTTGATGTATCTAACAAGCCTCCAGATGTTACCATTTGACCAGAAGAAGAACTTCTATTTACATCACTTATAACTATGCTTCTCGTAAACCCATTAATGATCTCTGAACCAGGAGCCAAACTCCATGCTCCAGAATTACTTGCAATATGATATGTTCCATTTACTGCAAAAGCATTCCACCCAGCTTCTCTCACACTTCGTGTTGCCTCTTGTGCTTCTTGCAATAGTGCTGTTGCCTGCAATCGTTGAGCACTTTGTGCTTTACCTTCTGTTGCTGTAACAAATCCTCCAAAAATTGCAGGAAGAAGTATGGCTGCAAGTCCAAATGCCAATAAAATTTCTATAAGACTTTGTCCTTTTTGTTTTATATTCATTGCAACGTTACCGCTCCTAATCGGTTAATAGAAATACTTGCCGATTGACTGGAAACGCTATGAACAATAACAATGCTATTTTGTCCATTTGCAAATCCCGACACTTCTCCACTTACTTTGGAAAAAATTATATTTTGTCCAGGAAAAGTATCTTGGGAAAATATAAGGTTTTGATCTAGTGTTACGGTAAAATTATTTGCATCTGCGGGATTATAACTACTGCCTGCAAAAAGCGTATAGGAATTTGAGGAAAAATGAATTCCTTCTGCACTATTGTCAGTTCCCATCATTGCTTTTATTTGCTGAGATTTAATATCAGAAACTAACGTTTTGGCAATAGTATTTACAGATGTTTTTGTTTGTAAACGAAGTAAATTGACCGTTGCAAAACCTGAAATTATTGCAAAAATTGCAATAACAACAAGAATTTCTATAAGAGTAAATCCATTTTTTTTCATCTATTACTTAATTGGCCAATTAAATTGTAAATAGGAGCAACTACCGCAAATAGCATAAGACCAACTAAAATTCCGACAAATAATAAAACCGTTGGCTCAAGCAGTGTTACAAAAGATTTTAAATACGTGCTTGTTAAATTTTCAAAATATTCTGCTAAATCTTGCATTGTTTTTTGCAATGATCCGCTTTTCTCACCTGCTTCTACCATACGAATCATTATTCCAGGGATAAGTTTTTCTTTTGTTTGTAAACCTTCGGAAACTTTTTTCCCACTATCTACAGTATGGGTTGTATGAATAATAATTTTTTCTATATCTTTTCTAAACACAACATTTTTTGCAATTGATAATGATTCAACAATTGGCACGCCTGCTCCAAGCAATAATTCCATTGTTCTTGAAAACCTGTTTAAATCGATTGCAATAGAAAGATTTTTTAAGACAGGGAAAGAAAAAAATACATCTAAAACAAATCTTCTTTGCTGCTGATATAAATAAATAAAAAGCAATAAAGCAAATAAAATTGCCCCAACAACAATATAAGAATAGTTTGTTAAAAAATGAGAAATTGCCATAAGAATTTTTGTTGGTAGCGGCAATACAACAGGTAAATGAGAAAACACTTCTTCAATTCTTGGGACAACAAACAATAACATTAACAAAAGAACAGAAATAAAAACAATAAAAACCATAACAGGATATAAAAGTGCTGTCTCTACTTTTTGCAAAAATTCTGCATCTTTTTTTAAGGTTATTGCATAATCTTTAAGTGCTTGTTTTAATGTTCCTGATTCTTCTGCGTTTTTAATGACATGAATTGCCATTGCGTCAAAAGTATCTGGAAATTTTGCAAGTGAAAAAGATAATGGTTGTCCTTGATTAAGATCTTTTTTAATTATTTCTAGAAATTTTTTTTTATTTCCAGTTGATGTTTCTATTAAAGAAACAATTGCATCAAATAATGGAATTCCCGATGCAAGCATAACGGACAAATTAGACACAAAAACGATTTTGTCTTCTCTTGAAATATGCAGTTTCATGTTATTTTTTTGTTGCAATTAGAATTTCTTCTATTGTGGTCATTCCTGTTAAGGCTTTTTCTAACCCATCTTCAAGCATGGTTTTCATACCTTCTTCAACTGCTTTTTTTTCTATAATATCTGCTGGTTCTTTTGCCATAATTAAATCTTTTATTGCATCTGTTAACTCTAACACTTCAAAAATGCCAATTCTCCCTTTGTATCCTGTTTGCTGGCAAACATTGCATCCCTTTCCTCCATAAAGTCTAATTTCTTTTTTTGCATCAAAATATTTTTTAATTAATTCCTTGGGTAACAATTTTTCATATTTTTGTCTTTCTTGAGAAACGGAAACTCTGCAATTTGTACAGATTCTCCTCACCAATCTTTGTGCAATAACAACATTAACAGTTGATGCCACTAAGTATGGCTCAATATCCATATCTAAAAGCCTTGGCAAACTGGTAACGGCGTTATTTGTGTGAAGTGTAGATAAAACTAAATGGCCCGTTGTTGCCGCATTCACAGCAATTCCTGCTGTTTCTTTATCTCTTATCTCTCCAACAAAAATTATATCGGGATCTTGTCGCAAAATAGACTTTAATCCGTCTGCAAATGTTAAATTTGTTTGCGGGTTAACTTGAATTTGATTGATCCCTAAAATGTCATATTCAACTGGGTCTTCAATTGTTGCAATATTTTTTTCTCGAGTATTTAAAATTTTTAGAATTCCATAAATTGTTGTTGTTTTACCGCATCCTGTTGGGCCAGTACCAAGTACCATACCAAATGGTTTTGAAAAATTTTGTTTTACTTTTGCTAAAGTTTCTTCAGTCATTCCCAACTCATCTAAAGTGAATCTTCGTGCCTTTTCTGAGAGCAAGCGAACCACAACTTTTTCTCCATGAGTAGTAGGAATTATAGAAACACGCATATCTAAATTTTCTTCCTCCAGCTGTTTTTGCATCTTGCCGTCTTGTGCACTTGCATGCTCGTCTATTCGAAGTTTTGACAATACTTTTATACGACTTACAATTTGTCCATGAAGTCTTTGGGCTAAATGTAAAACATCGTGCAAAACACCATCTATTCTAAAACGAATTAATGAAATTTCTTCTTCTGGCTCTATATGAATATCTGAAGCACCGTTGGTATATGCATATTCAATAAGTAAATCAACTAATTTTGCAATTGGTACTTCTTTTGCTTCTTCTTTATCTACCAGTTGCATTTGCTCTTGCAATAAATCATCAAATGTTTTTTGTAGATTAACAGCATAAAATTTAAGAGCGCGTAAAATATCATGACTTGTTGCAAAATATACTTGTATTTTTTCTCCTGTTTTTTTTTGCAATAAATTCCTG
>JAKAEF010000033.1 GCA_021820025.1 bacterium
TCCATGCCAATTGCGTTATAAAAAGATTCTTCTGTTTTATAGAGAGTTCGTTTTTCTTGTCCTACTTTTTTAATTCCATATTCAGATAATGACAATCCTTTTTTAAGCGCAATATCCCGCAAATGGACATTATGGTGTTTACTGCCGGTAAAATGCTGCAAAAGTGATCCAAAGGCTTCTGGCGGCTGAGTCATAAGATCTACCTGATGTCCTCCACTGGTTAATATAGATGCAGTATTAGGCCCTTTTTCAATAATTCTTTCTTTGTATGGGTACGAAACGAAATGTTCTATTGCCTTTGCAGGTTCTGTTGTACTTACCGCAATATCCAAATCCCCAACTGTTGCAACCTTTCTTCGCAAGCTCCCCAGTGGATATGCCTCTTTAATACTTGGATCTTTTTTAAAATATTCCAGTAAGTTTTCTGCCAATTCATTGGCAAAGGGTAAAAGCATTCTCGTTGTTTTTCCAGCACCCTTTTTAAACTCATCAAAAGCACGCATTATATCTGACTGAGATTTTTCTCCAAAACCTTCTAAAGGTGCAATTTTACCGCTTTCTGCCAATTTATATAGATCTTCAATCACTGTTTTTGGATTTTTAAGATTAAAGTGTCTAACTAATTTAAATGCTTTTTTGGGGCCAAAAGAGGGAACAGCAAGAAGTGGGAACATGGCCTCCGGTACGTTTTTTAATACCGCATCAAAATGTTTTACATGACCTGTTTTTATAAGTTCTTCTAAATGCTGTTTTATTGAGGCTCCTACACCAGGCAACTCATCGAGCTTATTTTCTTTAAGTAAATCTGCAACTTGGGCTGTTGTGTGTTCAAGAGTATCTGCTGCTTTTTGATAAGCAACTATCTGAAAGTAATGTTTTTTTTCGTTTATTACACTGTAGGCGGCTGCAACATTTCGAAGAAGTTTTGCTATTTCCAGGTTGGTCATTATTCACAGAATAACAAAGCATTGCCGCGAATGCAATAATTTGATACAATTTTAAGACCAAAACAGGTTGTTTTGGGGTGGTAGCTCAGTTGGTTAGAGCGCTTCCCTGTCACGGAAGAGGTCGCGGGTTCGAGCCCCGTTCACCCCGCAAATAGTGTATATTTTCTGCCACTGCCCCATTACCTTGATAGGTTATAGTATAATAATAGAAGCTTATGCCAAGAAAACGAAAAAAACTAGTTAAATCTGTTACTGTCCGAAAACAAACAAGAATGCCAGTAAAGAGAGTTTCACGAAGAATTCGTGTTCAAAAACAAAAAGCAACCGCAGATATAAAATCCAGCAAATGGTTTAAATGGGGAGAATCTTATACAAGCCTTCTTTTAGGGATCGTAGTAGTGATTATAGGAGTATTATTTATTGCCTCATTAGCAAAACCACATCACACCCAAGAAGTTACTTCTACAAGTACAACTGCAACTCCAGAGGCACAACAACCAACCTCAGCACCCTCTGAAGAAATGTATCAAGTTACTGCTGGAGATAGTTTATGGAGTATTTCTGAAAAGGTATATAAATCCGGCTATGACTGGGTTAAAATTGCCCAAGCTAACCATTTGGCAAATCCTGGAAGTATAGATGTTGGCCAAAAGCTTATTATTCCAACGGTAACTCCTACGGTAACACCAACACCAACGATTGCCGAACTTCCAACTATATCACCTGCACCAGCAGCTAATCCTGAGGCAATCACAGGGAAAACCTATACAGTACAAACAGGAGACAATTTATGGGATATTGCTGTAAGAGCATATGCAGATGGATATAAATGGGTAGATATTGCCCATGCGAATAATCTTACCAATCCTAGTCTTATTTTCTCCGGAAATACCCTTAATATTCCTCGTTAGTAATAATTATCACTGATTTTCTCTCTTCTTTTATTCATTCTACTTAGTATATGACTAAGGAAGATTTTTATAACCTGCTTTCAAGTCATAACGTTGCAGTTATTTCCATAATTTCTCCTGAAAATACACCTTATGGGGCATGCCTTTATTACATTATTGATCATAATCTTAATTTCTTCTTTTTAACAAAATTTAATACAAAAAAAGCAGAGTATCTCCATAAAAATAACAATATTGCGGTCACGATTGTAGATCCCATTGCTCATATAACATTTCAAGCACTAGGTGCAGCTGTGACAGTCGATGACCCAGAAATGCATGTATATGTTATGAAACGAATATCTGAGCTTGTATCCAAAGACAAAGGGCCAGCACAAACCCCTTCGTCTAAACTGCCCACAGACGGAGCTTTTGTGTTTAAAGTAATTCCAACTTGGTTACGATATGGAGATTTTACAAAAACCGATCCTGAAGAGATTTTTACCCAGGTTATCCCAGAACCTACTCAAGAAAAAGTCTAGATTGAGGATTCTTTTAACTTCAATTATAATCATCTCACGCGGGCGTGGTGTATCGGTTACACGTTTCCTTCCCAAGGAAAAGATGGCGGGTTCAATTCCCGTCGCCCGCTCACTGAGCAGGGACAACATTTTTTGGAGTACCTGACAGAAATGAAGTTATATTATCCTCAGTAACCTGGAGAATTTCTAACAAAGACTCTTTGCTATTAAACGCATTATGGGGAGTAACAATAACTTCTTTTCTATTTAGTAACATATGATTCATAAGCTGGGTCTTTAAATCACAAGTCTGCAAAAATTCTTTTGTTAACAATTCTCTTTCTTCCCGAATATTACATTCCTCTTCCAACACATCTAATCCAACGCCGACTAAAATTTTTTCCTCAATTCCCTGCAAAATTGCCTCTGTTTCTACAATGCCACCTCGTGCTGTATTTATAAGAATTGATCCTTTTTTAAACAAATTAATATTCCCTTTGTTAATCATATGTTTTGTTTCTTCGGTTTCTGGTACATGAATACTAACAATATCAGAAGTTTGCAAAAGCTCTGGTAGTTCTAAGAATTTTACTCCCAAAGTTTCTAATGCAGAATCGACATGATGAGAATACGCCACAATCTGCATCCCAAACCCTTTGGCAATTTGCACCATTGTAGTGCCAATTTTCCCGGTACCAATTATTCCCAAAGTTTTACCATACAATTCAAATCCTGTTAAATTATTGGTACTAAAATCGCCTTTTTTCGCTTGTTCTACGGAAGGTAATAAATTTTTAGCTAAGGCAAGAATTAATGCAAACGCGTGTTCTGCAACGGAATGAGAACCATATGAAGGAACATTACTTACCGTTATTCCTCTTTGCTTACAATATACCAAATCTATATGATCAAATCCGGTAGAACGAGTTGTTATATATTTAAGATTTGGAAACCGTGACAAAAAATCTGGAGTTAATTGTGAATAAATAAATGTTGAAAGAACCTCTGCAGAAAACATTTCAGGTGGAATTTGATGCATACTGTCAAATGGATAATTAGCAAAATAAACAGTATGTCCTACCAGAATTTTTAATAAAAATTCTTGTTCCCATTCTTCAACTTCTGAAAAAACAATTGTTGCCATATAGTTACTATACGAAGAAATTAAAAAAGAAGCAATTATTTAGATCACACAATTATCCAAATTTAATCTTTAAAACCCAGATATAAAAAACAACTATAAAAGTGGCAACATTCGCCAAAATAATGACAACATCATTAACATATATTCCATAAATTACCCATAAAAAAATCCCAAGTCCTAATACAGTATACGTTGTGAGAGAAATATCTTTTGTATGATGTGTTTTCATAATTCTTAAAGCCTGTGGTATTTGGCAAAGAGTGGTAAGTGCAGCAGCAAGATACCCAATAACTTGAACTATCATGAACAAAGTATATACGAATTTAAATTCCTTGCATAGCTTGAAATAGTAAAATTTTTGTGTAAATTATTTGATTCTTGTATAAAAAAAGACGTATAATGCTCCCATGGTACAACTTTTGGGGCTTACAATCCTCTCTTCGTTTATTACTGCCATTCTTTTAGTTCCTTTTATCGACTTTTTATACAAAATTAAAGCACAACGTCAAAACCAACATACAAGAGACCCGTTTAATAAAAGAACACCAATTTTTGACAAATTTAATGCCTGGAAAGTAGGAACCCCAATTGGAGGAGGACTGTTAGTTATTGTTGTCGTAACTATTCTTACGCTTTGGGCATATGGATTATTTAGAACAACTATAAACCCATGGGCAATTTTTGTGTTGCTTTTCTCTTTTGTGGGATTTGGCCTTTTAGGTTTATATGACGATATGAAAAAAATTGAACCTTCTAGTGCTAAAAATCCTTTTTTCGGCCTTCGACTGAGACATAAATTTATAATCCAATGGATTCTGGCGTTTATTATTGCAACAGTATTTTACACGCAACTAGGATATCATTTTCTCTTTATTCGTGGAATTGGGATAACAGCATTAGGTTTTTTATTTATTCCTTTTGCTGCTTTTGTTATTGTCTCGTTTGCAAATGCAGCAAATATTGCAGATGGTTTAGATGGTTTGGCTTCCGGACTTTTCTTAATTTGTTTGGCAGCATTTTTGGCAATTACAGCCCAACAAATTGATCAATCTCTTGGAATTTTTGTGGCCATTCTCATGGGCTCTGTTGCTTCATTTCTTTACTTTAATATTTACAAAGCAAGAATTTGGTTAGGCGATGTTGGCTCTATGTCTTTAGGAGCTGTTTTAGCAGTTATTGGTCTGTTAACGGCAAAAATTCTTGCATTAGCCGTTATTGGGGGAGTATTTGTTTTGGAAATCGGTTCTTCATTGTTACAAATGCTTTGGAAAAAATTCTTTCACAGAAAATTATTCCCTGCTTCTCCACTGCATTTATTGCTACAATATAAGGGCTGGGACGAGCCAAAAATTGTCATGAGAGCCTGGTTAATAGGCTTCTTCTTTGCAATTATTGGTTTGTATCTTGCTCTTATTAAATGAAAAAATTAGATCTCTTACTGCTTCTTGGAGTTGTCCTCTTAACATTATTCGGATTTTTTATGATTTATGATGCCTCAAGCTTTATTGCCTTTAGAGATTTTCATAACAAATATTATTACATTCAAGAACAATCTATCTGGATGGTTTTAGGATTTATTGGTATGGGATTTTTTGCAGTGTTTGACTATAAAAAGCTATATAATCTTGCCTTACCACTTTTGATTTTAACTATTTTTTTGCTCCTGGCAGTATTTGTGCCAGGACTTGGTGTATCGGTACTGGGAGCTCACCGATGGATAAATTTACGCTTTACTGTTTTACAACCAGCGGAGTTTGTAAAACTTTCTTTGGCAATTTATTTAGCTGCATGGTTTTCTAACAAAGAAAAAGGTCGTTTTATGTCTTTTTTACTTCTTTTAGGTCTAGTTATTTTTTTAGTCATGGCAGAACCAGACATGGGAACGGCAATTATTATTCTCTCTGAGGCATTAATTTTATTCTTTTTATCTGGAGGGAATTTACTTTATTTTGGACTTTTAGCTCCTGTTTTGGGCATTTTAGGATACATTTTAATTTTAATTGAGCCATATAGGGCAAAACGTCTTGAAACTTTTTTTAATCCTAATAGTGCTGTAAGCGGAGCTTCATATCATGTTAGACAGATTCTTATTGCCTTAGGCTCTGGAGGCTTAACAGGAGTTGGCATTGGGAATTCTTTACAAAAATATGCGTATTTACCCGAAAATGCAACAGATTCCATTTTTGCCATTATTGCCGAAGAATTTGGATTTATTGGCTCAACAATATTAATTTTAGCGTTTATTTTTGTTTTAGGACGAGGACTTTTTATAGCAGTTAGGGCAAAAGATACCTTTGGCAAATTATTAGCAGGAGGAATTGTTGCTTTTTTGGCAATGCAAACAATTATTAATCTAGGTGCACAAACTGCCCTTTTCCCCTTAACCGGAGTTCCACTACCGTTTATTTCATATGGAGGATCTGCATTAGTTGTAGATTTATGTTCAATTGGTATATTATTAAACATTAGAAAACAAAGTATATGAAAATTTTGATAACAGGAGGACATTTAACACCAGCTTTATCTGTCATTGAGCAGCTGCCGCGGGATGCACATGTATTATATGTAGGCAGAAAATATGCCCTAGAGGGTGACAAAGCATTTTCTCTGGAATACCAAACAATTTTAAATATGCATATTCCCTTTGCCGAACTTAAAACGGGAAGACTACAAAGAAAATTAACAATCCATACAATTCCTTCGCTGCTTAGATTACCTCTTGGCTTGGCACAAGCTATGAAAATAGTAAGCTCTTACAAGCCTGATGTTATCTTGAGTTTTGGCGGATATGTTTCTGTGCCGGTTGCTTTTGCAGCAAAACTCAAAGGAATACCAATAGTTATCCATGAACAAACATTAGAAGCAGGTCTTGCAAATAGAGTTATTGCACCATTTGCATCCAAAATATGTATTTCTTGGCAAACATCTGCAAAATTCTTTCCCAAAAACAAAACAATTCTTACCGGCAATCCTGCAGTTGCAACTATTTTAGATCATATTAAACCAACTAAAAAACAAGCTTCTATTCTACCTAAGATAGTAATTGTTGGAGGAAGTTTAGGTTCTCATGCAATTAATTTGCTTGTTGAAGGTGCATTAGAAAAATTAACAACAGAATTTCATATTCTTCATCAAACAGGCGATGCAAAGCAATTTGGTGATTTTGATAGACTTGTTGCTAAAAAAAATACTCTTGAGAAAAAATTGCAGGATCGGTATTTGCCAATTAAATTTATTGATCCAAAAGATATTATATCTGCATTTCAACAAGCAGATTTAGTTGTAACAAGGGCTGGAATTAATACGATAACAACACTTTTACTCTTAAATAAACCTGCCTTTGTTATTCCCTTGCCTGTTTCTCAAAACAATGAACAGAGAAAAAATGGACTCTTTTTAAAAGAACATGGTCTTGGAGAAGTAGTTTCACAAGATTCATTAACTGCAGAAAAGTTTTTTAACTATATCCATGCTATGATTAAAAATAAGGATAAATACATAAATACAAAAGAGCTATCTGAATTACTTATTCATAAAAAATCAGCGCAAAAAATTATTGATATAGTTTCTTATGAACAAAAACAAGCTTCACAAAAGAAAACTTCGAAGGATAATTAGAATCATTATTTTTTTATTGTTTATTTTCTTAGTTACTATTTGCATTTTATTTCTCTGTTCTATTACAATTTTTAAAAAACAACAAGTAATTCTAACACCTGTTGGTTCTGTTAAAAATGTTGCCCAAGAAGACAACCAAAAAATGTCTCCTCAAGTATCTGACACAATGCAAAAATTATTTGATCAATATCATTTATCTGTAGATAGTATTAACACAGGAACCGATTCTGCTATGCATGTTTTATTTAAAAATGGGCAAGAAATTATTTTTTCTGAAAATAAAGCAATAGAGGCCCAAATAGCCTCTTTACAACTTATAATCAACCGCCTTACAATAGAAGGAAAGCAGTTTAGCCGGATTGATTTACGTTTTGACAATCCGGTCATAAATTTTTAATATGACAGATGGAAAAATTTCAGTTGGAATAGATATTGGAACCTCAAAAATTGTCACAGTTATTGCCAAAGTAGATGAAGAACAAACTGTTCATGTTTTAGGAGTTTCAGAAGTAAAATCAGCAGGAATTAGAAAAGGCCAAATTGTAGACATAGAAGATGCTGTTTTATCTATGAATGCATCGTTAGAAGGAGCAGAACGAATGGCAGGCTATTCTATTTCTCATGTTATTGCATCTATTGGTGGCAACCATATAGAAAGTCTTAATTCAAAAGGAGTTGTTGCAGTTGCAACACCAGAGGGAGAAATTACAGAAAACGATTTAACCCGTGTTATTGACGCGGCAAGAGCTGTTTCTCTTCCTTCAACCCGAGAAATTATTCATGTTCTTCCAAGAAATTACACAGTAGATGGCCAAGAAGGCATTAAAGATCCAACGGGTATGACAGGCGTAAGATTGGAAGTTGATACACATATAATTTCTGCAAGTGCAACAGCTGTTAGAAATTTAGAAAAAGCATTATCAGAAGTTGGCGTAGATGTAGATGGAGTTGTATTTAATGGCTATGCAAGTAGTCTTGCAACCCTTTCTGATACAGAAAAAGAGTTAGGTGTTGTATTGGTAGATATTGGTGCAGGAACAACAGATATTTCTATTTATGTAGAAGGTTCTGTTGCTTACTCTTCCGTTTTGCCAATTGGTGCAAGACATATAACCAATGATTTAGCTATTGGATTAAGAGTTTCTTTGGAATCTGCAGAACATATTAAATTATTTTTGTCTCGTCCTCAAAAACGTAGTGCACTAACAGAATTTGATGAAGAACCTCGAAAAGAAACAAGAACAGATGAAATTGATTTATCTCAACTGCATTTGCCAGAAGAAGTTAGAAAAGTGAGTCAAAAAACTTTAGTTGAAGGAATTATTCGACCAAGACTTAACGAAATCTTTACCATGATTGGTATGGAAATTAAAAAAAGTGGATTAGTTGGACAAACACCATCTGGAATTGTTATTACAGGTGGAGGTGCACATACCATTGGCATTGTTGATTCTGCAAAAAGAATGCTTGCTATGCCTGTTAGAGTTGGCGCTCCATTAAACTTAAAAGGAATAGTAGACGAAGTACAAAATCCTGCTTTTGCAACAGCAATTGGGCTTATTCATTATGGTGCAACTATAGAAACAAAATCTTCTTTTAGCGGATTTGGCCTTTCAATGCCAAAAATTCCTGGAATGAAAAAACTGCCAAGTGGCGGCAAATTTGGAAAAAAAGTTTTTGAACTCCTTAAATCCTTTATTCCATAATTGTCCTGTGGGTAGCACTGGGCTCGAACCAGTGACCTTTGCAATGTGAATGCAACGCTCTAGCCAACTGAGCTAGCCACCCTTTGTTTTCAAATCTTATCATAATTTGATTAGGTTGACAAAAAGAACCAAATCCCTGACAATAGATAGCATGAATATTATCCGCAAGATATATGCGTTTCTCCTGGATACCATTCAAAGCATTTTAATAGCAGCCTCCATCTTTTTAGTAATCTATTTATTCTTTTTTAGACCTTTTCAAGTAACCGGACTTTCTATGTTCCCGAACTTCCAAGACAAAGAATATGTATTAACAAATTTAATTACGCTTAGATTTGGCAAGCCTGTGCAAGGAGATGTCATTTTTTTTAACGCTCCACCTTCACCTGATAAATATTATATTTAAAGAGTAATTCGAACAGCAGTAGATACAGTTATGGTCAAAGATGGCAGTGTATATGTAAACGGACAAAAATTAG
>JAKAEF010000034.1 GCA_021820025.1 bacterium
TTCTGCTTGAGAGTCTATTTGTGCAGTAGGAATAGTAAAATCAAGAGGGACACTGGTACTAACTTCCGGTTCTAAAGTATAAAAAGTTAAAAGATTATTTGCCTTATTACCAAAAAATAAATCAAGATCTTTTTCAAAACTTTGTGTTCTGTTAACTAGAACCGTACCCAGTACAGATGTATTTATAGAATCTTTCACCTGACCAGAGATTGGTAAGACGGTTAAACTTGTCAGTAAAAATGCAAAAAGAATAAGTCCAGAAAAAAGTCCTGGAATAATACCTAACAAGTGGTTTGATTTCGAAAGGCCTGTTGGCACCATAAATGTATTTTTTTTGATTTGCCTAGTTAATCTCTCTTGAAAAAATCGCAAAAGCATTTCTGTGAATATTGCTGCAAATATAAAACCAATAGCATGTGCTATGTTTTGCTGAAGATGAATTGTTTTACCAAGCAAATCTCCAAGAGGACCATATAATTTAAGTCCAGCAATAAAGGAAAGTAAAAAAGTTACAATATCAAATAAACTGGCAATAAGACCTGTGGTATATCCTTCTATAATAAAAAAGACTGAAGCAAGAATAAGTATCCAATCTATCCAATTCAGTTTTGTTATATACGTAAAAAAAATTTCTAGAATTGCCTGCATAATGCTATTATAGAGATCTTTCTTACAAAAAAGAAGCAGAGCATGGTATTATTAGAGTATGCCAAAAAGAATTACTATGGCCTCTCTCCCCAACCTTTTAAAGAAATTTTTTAAGAAACAATGGAAAATACTTATTCCAATTCTTCTTGTCTTTATTGGTTTTTATTGGTTTATATTACGAGACCTTCCTTCTCCAACAAAATTATCAAGTACATCTATTCCTCAATCAACACAAATTTTTGATAGAAACGGAAAATTATTGTATACAATTTACAACAATAAAAATCAGACTTTTTTGCCTCTTAACGCTATTCCTAAAACAGTACAACATGCAACAATTGCAATAGAAGATAAAGACTTTTACAAGCATGGACCAATTGACCTAAGAGGTATTGCAAGAGCATTTATTTCTACTGTTTTTAGAAAACAAATTCAAGGCGGATCTACCATTACCCAGCAACTTGTTAAAAACACTCTTCTTTCTCCTGAGCAAACCATAACAAGAAAAATCAGAGAAGCTATTTTGTCCTTTGCAACAGAAATGTTGTATCCCAAAGACAAAATTTTAGAATTATATCTTAATCAAATTCCCTATGGAGGGACAGCCTATGGCATTGAAGCAGCAGCGCAAACATATTTTGGCAAACATGCAAAGGATTTAGATTTAGCAGAAAGCGCACTTTTGGCAGGACTTCCAGAAGCACCAAGCGCATTTAGTCCTTTTGGATCTCATCCCGAACTAGCCAAAGAAAGACAGACACAAGTATTAACCGATATGTATCAGCAAGGATACATTACAAAAGCACAAGAACAACAAGCACTGGCAGAACAATTAAAATATCAAAAATTTGCCAATGTTATTCAAGCTCCTCATTTTTCTTTGTACATAAAAGACTTACTGGTTAAGCAATATGGCGAACAAATGGTTGATGAAGGAGGACTTAGGGTAACAACAAGTTTGGATTTAGACATACAAAATTATGCTCAGGATGTTGTTGCAAAAGAAATTAATGGACTAAAAGGCTATCACGTAACAAACGGAGCAGCTATGGTCACAAACCCAGCAACTGGAGAAATTTTGGCAATGGTTGGAAGCCGTAATTACTTTGATACAACAAATACTGATGGGAATGTAAATGTAACTCTTATGCATAGACAACCAGGTAGTTCTATTAAACCAATTACCTACGCATTGGGTCTTATTGATGGATACACAGCAGCAACACCATTTGTTGATGAGCCTATCTGCTTCCCTAATCCTGATCACACACAATATTGTCCTGGCAATTATGACGGCAAATTTCATGGTGTTGAACAAATGAGATATTCTTTGGGAAATTCTTTTAATATACCAGCTGTAAAAATGCTTAAAGCAGTTGGCGTTGATGCAATGGCAGCAACTGCCTCTGCAATGGGAATAACAACTCTTAATAATCCCGAAAGATATGGCCTTTCACTAACTCTTGGAGGGGGAGAAATTACAATGGTAGATATGGTGACTGCATATGGCGTTTTTGCAAATGGCGGATATAGAATAGATCTTCATCCAATTCTAAAAGTAACAGATAGCAAAGGGCATGTGCTGCAACAGTACAAACCATTACCAAGTCCAATATTTGGAAAACAAGTATTACCAGAAGGAGTTGCATATATTATTTCAGACATGCTTGCAGATAATGGGGCAAGACTGGTCGATTTTGGCGCAAATAATGCCTTAGTTATCCCGGGTAAAACAGTAAGCGCAAAAACAGGAACAACAAATGATTTTAGAGACAATTGGACATTTGGATATACTCCTTCGTATGTCGTAGGTTCTTGGGTTGGGAATAATGATAATAGCCCAATGAATGCAATTGCATCTGGAATTACTGGTGCTGCACCTATCTGGCATAATATTATGGTTCATTTATTACAAAATAAACCAGATGAAAAACCTCAAAAGCCGGCAAACGTTTACCAAAAAGTTATTTGTTCTATTTCTGGACTTATTCCCCAACCAGAAGGAAATCCTAATCGCTGTGCAACAAGAAATGAATACTTTATTGCGGGAACAGAACCGAAAAAAGTAGAAGGAATGGAAAATGTATGGATAGATAAATCAACACAAGATTTGGCAAAACCAGGTCAAACAGATAACGTAGAGTTAAAACCAGAACTTGTTGTAACCGATCCAATAGGAGAAAGATACTGTCTAACATGCAATCATCCTGTTACCCCAACTCCTACTCCATAAAAATTCCCCTTTTTTTACGAATATTGTTTTTGTATAATGCATTTTGATCCCGTTGCCTACTCGTTTCTATGGAATTTATACGAAAAGTTGTATTATTTACTGCTCAAGGCCTAACCGAAATTGGAAATTTTGTTATTTTTTTGCTTACTTCGATTCTTTCTTTTTCAAAAAAAATAATAAAAAAATCAAAACATAGAAAGAAAGGGAAACAGGTAACCATATTCCCTCTTCCAATTAGTATTAAATTAAAATATTTTTTCTTAGGAACACTTTTTTCTTTTATCTTTTTCTTTATCCCTATTATTATAGTTGTCACCCTACAAACATTACCAAATCCGTCACAACTTTCCTCAAATCTTGCTCCACAAACAACAAAAATTTATGACAGAAATGGAGTCTTGTTATATCAAATGTATGCAAATCAAAATAGGACAATTGTTCCGCTAAGTGATGTTCCAAAATACTTACAAGATGCAACCATTGCAATTGAAGATAAAAATTTTTACAAAAATCCGGGATTTGATATTCAGGCAATTCTTCGCGCAGCAATATCCGACATTTCTGGTCAAGGATTTCAGGGAGGATCAACTATTACACAACAACTTATTAAATCTTCTTTGCTTACCCCTCAACAAACTATAGAGAGAAAAATTCAAGAGGTCATTCTTGCATTCTGGGCAGAAAAAATTTATACCAAAAATCAAATTTTAACTATGTATTTTAATCAAGTCCCCTATGGAGGAACCGCCTGGGGTGTGGAAGCAGCAGCGCAAACGTATTTTGGGAAAAACGTAAAGGATTTAGATTTGGCACAATGTGCTTTTTTAGCAGGAATGCCTCAGGCACCAACAACCTATTCCCCCTTTGGCAGCAATCCTAATTTATGGAAAAAACGACAGGAAGAAGTGCTCTCAAGAATGCAACAGCTGCGATACATTACAAAAGATCAACAAGAACAAGCAAATGCAGAAAAATTAACATTTGTTGAAGAACAAACACCTTTTTTTGCCCCCCATTTTGTGTGGTATATAAAAGATTTATTAGTTAAAAAATACGGACTTCCTCTTGTTGAAAAAGGAGGACTACAGGTAATTACTTCGTTAGATTTAAAAACACAACAAATAGCACAAAATGTTGTCAGCCAAGAAGTAAATAAAGATGCATATTTAAATTTGACCAATGGAGCAGCACTTATTACCAATCCAACAAATGGAGATATTTTGGCAATGGTTGGAAGTAGCGATTATAACAATCCTGTTGACGGCAAATTTAATGTCACAACAGCAATTAGACAACCGGGAAGTACAATAAAATTAGTTACGTATGCTGCTGCTCTTTCTCATGGATTTACAGCTGCAACAATATTAGATGATAGCCCAGTAAGTTTTCCTTCCTATCCAGGGGGCCCATTATATACACCTGTTAATTATGATGGTAAATTTCATGGCAGGGTTCCACTACGAATTGCTTTGGGAAATTCTTTTAATATACCAGCAGTCAAAACATTACAAGCAATCGGCGTAGATACCTTTATAGATTACGGGAAAAGAATGGGTCTTTCTCATTTAGGAAACGCAAAAGAGTATGGCCTTTCTGCCACTCTTGGTGCTGTAAATACAACCATGATTGATATGGCAACTGCATATGGGACTGTTGCAAACAGCGGCAATAGAATTGACCTTAATCCAATATTAAAAATAACTGATGGACAAGGCAACATCTTAGAACAAAAACAACCAACAGAAGGAGTAAATGTCTTAGATAAAGGAGTTGCCTTTATTTTATCTAATATTCTTGCGGATAATAACGCAAGACTTTGGGAATTTGGACCAAACTCACCGTTAGTAATCCCAGGGCATACTGTGAGTGTAAAAACAGGAACAACAGACGACAAGCGGGATAATTGGACGATTGGATATACAAGTACTGGAAACAGGCTTGTTGCCGTGTGGGTTGGTAATAATAACAATTCTCCCATGAGTCAAGTTTTAGCATCTGGGATTACCGGTGCTGCCCCAATATGGCATGGTATTATGGCGAATCTTTTAGCAGATAAACAGGATCATAAACCTAAAATTCCTGACGATATCGTTATTAAAACTTGTGGATCAACTTCTGAATATTTTTTAAAAGGAACAGATCAAGGGGTAAGCTGCGGATGGCTACCAACAACAGGAACACCCTCTCCTACGCCTCAATAAGAGAGCAAAGGTTTTGGTATTGTGCAGAAGGATTTTCTCCTTGATTAAAAATATATCCTGTACTTACAAACCGAGTTGCCCCTGCCTGTTTTGCCAAAACTATATTTGTTTCACTTATTCCTCCATCTACTTCTATAGGAAGTAATGGATCTTTTTCCCGTAACTGTTTTACTTTCTCAAGCATTTCAGGTAAAAAACTTTGATTTGAAAATCCTGCTTTAACCGTCATAACAAAAGCAAAATCCACGTCTTCTAAGCTAGGCATTGCAGAAAATGAGGTTGTACTATCTAAGGCAAGACCCACCTCTCCTAGCATTTGTCCTTTTGCGACAAATTCTGGTATGTCTTTCATTTTTTCTATTTGTCCAATAAACCGTCTAAATCCTGCATCTGCAAAAGACTGTAAATAATCAACAGGATTAGCTACCATCATATGTACTTCAAAGATAAAATCCTTTGTATATTTTGCAAAAGGAGCAGGATCCATAAATGTTTTATTTGGGGCAAAAATTCCGTCTAATAAATCAATATGCACAGATGTTGCAAAGGGTTTAATAATTTCCAATTTTTTCTCAATAGATGCAAAATCCTTCTCTAAGATACCTGGAATAATTTCTAAATGTAGTTTATTTGGGATCTTTGCCATGACTATATTTTTTGTTCAATTTCTTTGATTTTATTTATTCTTCTAATATGTCTTGCATCACCTGGAAATGGAGTAGTAAGCCATTGCGTAACCGCTTGTATTGCTTCTTCATCGGTTAAAAGTCTTGCACCAAGAGAAAGAATATTTGAGTCATTATGTTCACGTGTTAGTCGTATCATTTCAAAGGGATCATCACTTGACCGACCATTTGCATCTACTGCATGAGGAGCAATTCTTGGAGCATAAAAAAGAGCTGCTCGTACATTTTTATACTTATTTGCAACCATTGCCTCTGCTTGACCTGACCCTCCAAAAACAATACCTCGATCTGTGGGGTTTTTTGAAATTGCCTCTCCAACTTTAGAGATAAAGTCAGGGTAGTCATCTTCTTTATCAAATGTATATGCTCCACAATCCTCTACTGTGTATCCTTCTTCTGTTAAATATTTTTTAATTTTTTCTTTTAACTCAAAACCAGCGTGATCAGTCCCTAAGTACACTTTCATAACGTTCCTATTCTCCTAAGTATTTCTGTCTTTGTCAATAATCCGGGTTGTGCTCCATATTGAGTAATAACATTTGCACTGTTTACTGCTCCCCATTTCATGGCATTTTGAACTGTTTCTCCGTTAATAATTGCCGCAACGAAACCAGAAGAGTATGCATCCCCTGCTCCTGTTTTTTCTACACATTCAGCACTAACAATTCCTTCATGAAATAGTTCCCCTTTTTCATCTATTGCATCAGAACCATTTGTCCCATCTGTTATACAAACAATCTTTGGGCCTAATTTTTGCAATTCTTTTACCATTGTTGAAGGCTTATTTGCCTCATTTTGCGTATGCTGTACAATACCGTATAAAATTTCTTCTGCTTCTTCTTTATTAACAAGTAAAATATTTGTAATTTGTAAAATATCTTTAAAATGTTCTCGTCCTGCCAAAAGCTGTGTACTCCCCGGATTAAATGCAACTTTTGCTCCTGTTTTTTGCATATATTCCTGAGCTTTTTTGTATAAGGCTTCCCATTCGTTTCCTAAAGAAGTTAAATAAATCCAATCTGGAGTAATTTTTTCTAAATCTAATGCATGCTTTCTTGTAACATGTCTTACAAAAAGCGTTCTTTCTTTTTTAAAATTTAAACAAACAGAAAATGTAGATGGAGCGTCTGGAGTTTGTTGTACTAAATCTAAAGAAACATTATCTTTTTGTAATCCTTTAATAATTTTTTCTGAAAATTCATCGGTTCCTATCTCTGCAGCAAGAGCAGTTGCAAAACCAAGTCTGGAAAGTCCAACCGAAACATTACAGGCGTTCCCTCCCAATTGAAACTGTGCATCATCAACCATAATTTTTGCTCCTGCTTCAAAGCAGATTTCCATATGTTCATGATCTATTCGACAATACTTTGCAGCGTCATGAATAGAAAGGAATGTATCTATTAACGCATCACCAATACAAACAATTTGAGAGGTCATATCTTTATGCTACAAAAAATATCGATTTGATACAAGCAATTCTTATACCAAACGTGCTACAATAAAATTGTCTCCTTGCCCTATGAGAAAAATTGCATTTCTTATCATCGCTATTTTTGGACTTATTTTTTTAAACTTTTCTATTTCTTCTATCAGAGCACAAACCGTTAGCTGTGATCAGTTGTTAAATAACCCAAACTCTTGTAATAATCCCGGAACTTGCTTAGATCAAGCAAGTGCATGTAAAGACCAATTTGATCAAGCACTAGAAATGTCCATCAAAGCAACAAAGCCTGCAGAAGATCAATTAAACAGCCTACAACAACAATTAGCAGCAATAAAAAACAGGATTGTTTCAATTGGAGTAGATTTGGCAAAAAAACAAGTTGAACTCAATAAGAGTTATGCAGATGTTGCACAAAAAACACAAATTTTAAATGCAAAAATAAGAGATTATTACATTAAAAGTACCTATAATTCCCCTATTCTTATTTTTCTCTCAAGTAATACTGCTTCACAATTAACAGAAGCTATGGCATATCAAAGAGAACTTGCCCAACAAGATAAAAATGTTATTACAAATATTGTTCTTTCCATTACAGATCTTGAAACAAAAAAACAACAATTACAATCAGAAAATACTCAGTTAGCAAGCCTTAAGTCAGGTCTTGACGATCAAACAGCAAAATTAGATAAATTAGTAAGTGGCGCAAAAGCATATCAGGCTGTGCTTTCCAGTCAAATTGCCCAACTGTCTTCTATTCAGCAGAATTTATTAGCTCAAAAATTATCTTCTTTAGGTATTTCTGCAAGTGCATATAATATGACTGGTGGCTGCAGTAGTGACTTATTACCAGGTGCCCCAGACCCTGGATTTTCTCCAAAAATTGGTTTTTTTACCTATGGAGTTCCTAACAGAGTTGGTCTTAATCAATATGGAGCAAAAGGACGAGCAGAAGCAGGACAAAGTTACCAACAAATTCTTTCCGCGTATTACAATGCCACACTTACCACTGGATACAACCAAGGTATTAATATTCATGTTTCAGGAAGAAATGATTATGGAGAATCTACTGATCAAACAATGAATATTGAAGACTATCTTCAACATATTTATGAAATTCCAGCATCATGGCCAACGGAAGCACTAAGAGCTCAAGCTATTGCAGCTAGAAGCTATGCTTTGGCATACACAAATAATGGCAGCACAAGTATTTGTACAGACCAACATTGCCAAGAATATAAAACTGAACTAAATAGTTCTGCATGGATTCAAGCGGTAAAAGATACCGCTGGAATGGTCCTTACCTCTGGCGGACAACCAATTAAAGCCTGGTTTTCTTCTACTCATGGAGGATATGAATTTACCTCTTCAGACATTGGCTGGTCATCAACAGATTATACAAAACGCTTAGTTGATGCATCAGGAAGTGTTGGTAGTTTTTCTGACTTACAAAATAACGCCTATGATAAACAGTCTCCATGGTTTTATTGCGACTGGGGTTCTAGAGGCGGCACAGCCTGGTTAAGAAGTTCTGAAGTTGCAGATATTGCAAATGTTGTTGCACTTGTACAGGCAGACTCTTCAACCAAAGAACATTTATACCAAACAGACAAACCAAACCCAGCAAATACAGATACATGGGATGCAGGGAGAGTACAACAAGAATTACGAAATAGAAACATTACACCATTTACTTCTGTCTCAAGTGTTTCTGTAGATGCAGATTTTGGAACAGGTCGAGTATCAACAGTCCATGTAAACGGAGATGCAGGAAGTATGTCTTTCCCGGGTGACTTCTTTAAAACATACTTTAATCTTCGTGCCCCTGGTAATATACAAATTGTCGGACCATTATTTAATGTAGAGATTAGATGACAAATTGCTTCAATTAGTGTACCATTGTTGTAACGCATATTTACTATGCCAGATGTATTTGTTGCACCAGATGAAAACAATGATAGTGTCGTAATGCACAAGCGTTCGCCCTTGCCTACTCCACCAACGGTTATTCTTGAAACTCCAAAAAATGATTCTTTGCCAACACAAACAATTGAAAAACAATCAGCAAGAAAACCTATGCAAGAAA
>JAKAEF010000035.1 GCA_021820025.1 bacterium
CGTATGCTTTGGTTACTTCTTTAAATTTTGCTTCTGCTTCTTTTGTTTTATTGCGGTCAGGATGATACTGCAAAGCAAGTTTTCTGTAGGCTTTTTTAATTTCCTCAGGCGTTGCGGTTTTTGAAACTCCTAATATTTGATAATAATCTTCTGCCATATCTCTCCTATTGTACTAAAAAAGCGCTCATAAGCGCTTTGCTAGTGTTTTCTTATTAATGAAGAACAACAAGTAAGACTTAGCTTACTACTTCTCCTTCTTGAACATCACCTTTCTCGTCTTTTTTGCCTTCTTCTTCTTTCGCACCTACTTCTTGAGAAGCATCTGGTGTTGCGCCTGTTGGCTGATCTCCAGCTGCTTTGTATAGTGCTTCTCCAACTTTTTGCAAAGTTTCTGAAAGGTCTTTTGTTTTTGCTTCCAATTCTTCTTTACTACCTGTTTCTAAAATATCTTTAAGTGCTTTTACTTTTTCTTCTACTTGAGATTTAATATCTGCGGGTGCTTTATCTCCTGCATCTTTTAAGCTTTTTTCTGCTGTAAAAATAAGAGAATCGGCTGCATTTCTTGCTTCAATTTTTGCCTTTTTCTCTTCATCTTCTTTTGCATGCATTTCAGCTTCTTTTGTCATTTTTTCAACTTCTTCTTTTGATAATCCTGTACTACCGGTAATTCTGATTGATTGTTCTTTTCCGGTTGCTTTATCTTTTGCTTTTACAGACAAAATTCCAGATGCATCAATATCAAAAGTAACTTCTACTTGTGGGACTCCTCTAGGCGCAGGTGGGATTCCAGAGAGAATGAATCGTCCTAAAGATTTATTATCTGCTGCCATTGGTCTTTCTCCTTGTAAAACATTAATTTCTACTTGTGTTTGATTATCAGACGCAGTAGAGAATACTTGCGATTTACTTGTTGGAATAGTTGTGTTTCTTGGGATAAGTGGTGTAGATACTGCACCTAATGTTTCAAGTCCAAGTGTTAATGGAGTTACATCAAGTAATAAGACATCTGAGACTTCTCCACCTAAAACGCCACCTTGTACTGCTGCTCCCACTGCAACGACTTCGTCTGGATTAACTCCTCTGTTTGGTTCTTTACCAAAGAATTTGGTAACGGTTTCTACAACTTTTGGCATTCTTGTCATTCCTCCAACCATAACTACTTCATCAATGCCGCTAACAGTTATTCCTGCATCTTTAAGAGCTTGTTCTACAGGTTTTATTGTTTTTTGAATTAGTGAATCAACAATTAACTCAAGCTTTGCTCGTGTTAAAGTCATAGTTAAATGAAGTGGACCACTTGGACCTTGCGTTATAAATGGCTGGTTAATTTGTGCTTCTTGAGAGCTAGACAATTCAATTTTTGCTTTTTCTGCCGACTCTTTAAGTCTTTGTAGTGCTTGTGGGTCTTTTCTAAGATCAATATTATTTTCTTTTTTAAATTCATCTGCTAAGTAATCAATAATTGCTTGGTCAAAATCATCTCCTCCTAAATGAGTATCTCCATTGGTTGATTTAACTTCATAAACTCCTTCACCAAGCTCCAAAACAGAAATATCAAATGTTCCTCCACCCAAATCATACACAGCAATGGTGTGTGCATTTTTCTTGTCTAAGCCATAGGCCAATGCTGCTGCGGTTGGCTCATTAATAATTCTCATGACTTCAAGACCTGCAATTTCTCCTGCTTGTTTGGTTGCTTGTCTTTGAGAATCATCAAAATATGCAGGAACAGTAATAACTGCTTTTGTTACTTTTCCGCCTAAATAGCTTTCTGCATCTGCTTTAATTTTTTGTAAAATCATTGCACTAACTTCTTGTGGAGTGTATGTTTTGCCGTCTACTTCAACAACAGCCATATCATCGCGGCCAGCTTTAATTTTATATGGCAATAACTTCATGTCACGCTGAACTGAAGGATCACTAAACTTTCGACCCATTAAGCGTTTTACAGAATAAATTGTTTCAAATGGTTTTAATACCATTTGTCGCTTTGCAACATCTCCAACTACATGTGTTTTTGGATCTACAACAGATGGAATAACGTTTCGTCCTTCTGCCGAGTGGATAACTTTTGGTTGTCCACCTTCCATAACTGCAACACATGAATTCGTTGTTCCTAAATCAATACCGATAATTTTATTTGAATCTGCCATATTATTCTTCTTTTCCTACAATTACCTGTGCACTTCGCAAAACCGTATCATGTATCATAAATCCGACTCTTGCTTCGTCAATAACTTTATTGTTTTCTCCTTTTGTTGTTCCAACTGCTTCCATTATATGAGGATTATATTCCTCTCCGATTGTTTTTATTTTTGTTACTCCCTCGTCTTCAAGCAGTTTTATAAATTGGTTAACACTTATCTCTAATCCTTTATCTTGAATGTGCTTTTGTGCCAACATGAGTGTATCTAAAACCGGTAAAAGTTTCAAGAGCAATTCTTTATTACTTGACCTTGCCCATTCCATTTTTTGTTCTCCTGTTCTTCTAACTAAATTTTGATAATCTGCTATTGCTCTTTTATATTTATCTTCTGCTATTACCAATTTTTGTTTACAATCGGCATGAATATCTGCTTCTTCAATAATTTCTTCTTGAATTTTTTCTTCTTGTTTTTTATCCATATTTACCACCCTTTTGCTATTTCTTCAATTAAATCCCCGAAATATCGTACTGTTGGAATTACCTGTGTATAATTAAGTCTTGTTGGACCAAGCACACCAATTTCTCCTTTTAATTCCAATGGAGTTTTATATCGGGTAAATACAAATCCATAAGGTCCTTTTAATTTTGGTCCTAATTCGTCTCCTAAAAGAATATGAATTTCATTATCTTCTTCTTGAACTCCAAAAACACTTTCAAATGTATCAAATTCGTCTAAGGCAGACAAAAGTCCTCTGGTAATATCAATGTCATAAAATTCAGGCATATCCAAAATATTTGCATATCCTGCGGCAAAGACATCTCCTTCATCTGTAGTTGCTATAGCCAAAGTTTTTGTTTTTTCTGCCAAAGATTTAACTACCATTCGCAAACATTGTTGTTCTTTTTCTCGATAGTCCCAAACTCTCTCTTTTAATGCCACTTCTTCTGCAACAGAAAGTTCTTTCTCTTTCATCAATTGCTTTACATAAAATTTCATTGCAATTGGAGTAGGAACACGACCTGCAGAGGTATGAGGTTTTTTAAGATAACCCAATTTTTCTAGTGCAACCATTTCATTTCTGATAGTTGCAGGAGATGCAGCTAAATTATGTTTTTTTTCCAACGTTTCAGAGCCAACTGCTTCTGCAGTCTCAATATATTCTTCAATTAAACTTTTTAAAATTTGAATTTGTCTTTGAGTTAAATCATGCATATATTTCACCAATTTCTAATGAAACTTTTACAAATTTTCTCTGTTAGCACTAATTTATCATGACTGCTAGATTGTGTCAATATCCTATAAGTACTTATCTTGCTTGACAAGTTACCAAAAGAAGTTTATGATAAAAACACTTTCGGGGTTTTGTGTAAATCAAAATCGGTGGTATACTCCACGAGCTTTAGTAATAAAGCAGGAACCAGGGAAGTTCTGGTAGCGACCGTACAGTCGGGATAGAAGAAAGTGATATTGCTAAATTGTGTTTAGCTGTATTTAAGCACCCCAAAAGGGTGTTTTTTTTATGAAAAATAGAAGATTAACTACAAAAGAAATTGCATTAGCGGCAGGACTTTCTGCAATTTCTGCAGTCTTGCAAATTATTCATGTAGGATATATGTCTCCTCAATTTGGCATGTGGATAGATATTGTCGCTGTTACATGGATTATTGGGCTATTTCTCTTTGGACTTAGAATGTCATTTATTGTTTCACTTATTGGAGCAATTATTATTACTCTTTTTGCACCAGAAACCTGGCTGGGTGCCAGCATGAAATGGTTAGCAAGTTTTCCTGTGTGGTTTTTACTTGGCATATGGGTAATTAAAAAAGAAAGTGCTTATCAATATTACAAATCATTAAAACATTTAATTCTGCCTGTTTTATGTGCCATGGCTATTCGTTGCATAATTATTATTCCCGTAAATTATTACTACGCAATTCCAATTTGGACAGGATTAACCGCAGCAAAAGCCATGGTAATTATTCCTTGGTATATTATTGCTCTGTTTAATATTGTCCAAACTATTGTAGACGTCGCATTTGCCTGGATTATTGTCTACAAATTCCGCCTGGACCGCTTTTTACCTAAAGAGTAAAATTACTTTATGAAAAACGGAATTATTTTTAACCATGTCTCCTTTGGCTACTCAAAAAATAAATCTCTAATTGAAGAAGTAAATTTTTCTATAGAAAAAGGATCCTTTGTTGGCATTACGGGGGTAAACGGATCTGGGAAAACAACACTTGCGCTTATGCTGAATGGTATTATTCCTCATGAGATTACTGGAAATTTTTCCGGAACAATTACAGTTGATGGAGTAGATACAAAAACAAAACCTGTTTCTTATTTTGCACAAAAAATTGGCATGGTGTTTCAGAATCCTGATTTTATGTTATTTAATTTAACCGTAACAGAGGAAATTGCATTTGGTTTAAAAAATGTAAAAATACAAAATATAGAAACAAAAATTACAAAAGCGTTAGAAATGGTTGGTATGGAAAGCTTTGCTACTCGTGATCCACAAACACTATCTTTGGGAGAAAAGCAAAAAATTTGTTTAGCAGCTGTTTTAGCATTAGATACTGAATATATTGTACTGGACGAACCAGTGGCTATGCTTGATTATCAAGGAGCTGTACATTTATACAAAATATTAGATGAATTAAATAAAAAACATAACAAAACAATTATTGTTATAGAGCACGATACAGATTTTTTATTCGCACATGCAAAAGAAACAATTATAGTAGATAAAGGAAAAATTCTCTTTAACGATACAACCAAAAAAGTTTTTGATCATAAAATGGAATTAAGAAAAATAGGAATTAAAATTCCTCAACCTATACGATGAAAAAAAGTATTACTGCAGTTAAGCTTATTTCCCTTTTTATGTTTAATTGGATTGTTTTTTCAATTCAAAATCCCTATTTGTTAACTGTTCTTTTTTTTGTACTGCTTATTCTTTTATATATTGCAAAGGCAGAAATTAAAAAAAGATTATTTGCAATTCTTCCTGTTGCTGTAGCAATAATTATTTTTCAAATTATTTTTTATTTATGGGCTCCCTTTACACAACGTCTTTTGTTTGGCTTTATTGCGGCAATAAAGATTGTTCTTGTTAGTCTTTCTGTTTTAACATTTCTTTCCTATACATCTCTTTTTTCACTTATTAAATTATTTGATTTTTTACCACAAGATATTTTGCTTATTCTCATGATTACAGCATATTTAATTCCATCAATTTTTATTGAGGCAGAAAAAATTAGAATCGTTCAAAAATCAAGAAATATAAAAGCTTCTTCATTTTCTTCTTTGCCTGCAATAATTATTCCACTTTTGCATAGAGTCTTTCAAAGAGCCGAAACTATTTCGTTAACTATTCTTGCACGAGGGTATAAATCAAAAATTATATAAATTTGTTATACTAAGTTTTGTTCCTTCTTTTATGCAACTTTATTTTATTTTTTTTGTAGTATTAATTTTACTTTTTATACTTTCAATTATTCTTATTTCTCTTATTTTTACTACAGTTTTTGGCGGAATCCCTTACTTACCCTCACATCCACAAAGAATTGAAGATATGATGCAACTAGCAAAAATTAAGGAAGGAGAAAAAACTGTAGATTTGGGAAGTGGCGATGGAAGAATTGTTATTGCTATGGCTAGAAAAGGAGCTGAGGCGCATGGATATGAACTAAATCTTTTTTATGTTTTACTTTCAAAGTGGAATATTTGGCGAGCAGGACTTTCAGGTAAAGCATTTATTCATTGGCGAAATTTTTTTCGAACCAACCTCTCTTCGTATGATGTTATTACCTGCTATGGCATTTCCTATCTAATAGGCCGTATTGAAAAAAAGTTGAGAAAAGAAGTTAAATATTCTGCAAGAATTATTGCAACTTCTTATGAATTTAAAAATTGGAAATATAGCAAAAAAAAGGATTATGCTTTTTTGTATAAAAAAGATTAACTTAAAAAATAATTTTTTACGTCTTCCACATCTTTTTTCATTTGATTTGTCAGTAATACTCCTGAGCTAAAAACCTGGTTGTTTCTAATTTTTTTATAAAGACGGATACTAATCCATTTACCATAGATGTCTCCATTAAAATTTAATAAAAACGGCTCAATTTTACTTTCCTTTTCCTGAAACGTCTCTGACTTTCCAACAAATGTTGCTGCAATAAATTCCTTATTATCAACTTTTACTTTTGCCGCATAAATTCCTTCTGGGATAGCTTTATGCAACATGATGTTTGCAGTAGGAAAACCTAATTCCCTTCCCCGCTTTTTCCCAGAAACTACTTTTCCCCATACTATATATAAAGGCTTATTCATATAGCTATTGTATCAAAAACAACATACGATTATGATAATAAGGTGAGAGAAATAAATGGCAAGAAAAGATTTCGTTCTGTAACATTCTTTTTGTTAGGGATTTTATCTTTTTTGCTTCTTTCTTTTCTCATCAAAAGCTTTCCTCCCGGTTTTGTAGTAAATGTGAGCATCTTTCATTTTTCAATTATTTTCCCATTTTTTTTACTTTTTTTCTTAGCAGTTTCAGGAATATTAGGATTTATCTTTGCAAGCAAAATTCAAGGAATTCTTATGGGATTATTTTTTGTCTCTTATCTTATCATTCGAATACTTGGACTTACAAACTGGTTCTTTTTAATTCTCCTTTTTCTTCTTTTTATAGTTGTTGAAATGTTTTTTTTAAAGGCAAAATAGTCTTGTGAGAACCAGTATCTTTTGATACAATTTGAGCTATATATGTCAAAATTTTATATTACCAGCGCTATTCCCTATGTTAATGCAAAGCCACACATTGGTCATGCACAGGAATTTGTATATGCAGATGTAATCCGTCGTTTTCATAAACTTTTACATCAAGATGTTTTATATTTGTGCGGAGCAGATGAAAATGCACTAAAAATTTTTCAAGCAGCAGAAAAAGCAGAAAAAACACCACAAGAATTTACGAATCAGCACAACGAAGAATTTTTAGATGTTGCAAAAAAATTAAATGTTCAATTTGATATTTGGCAGAGAGGATCTGATAGTACAAAACACTTTCCTTCTTCCCAAAAATTGTGGGAACTTTGTGAGAAAAACGGAGATATATATAAAAAATCTTATACAGGTCTTTACTGTGTAGGATGCGAGCAATTTTATGAGAAAGAAGAGTTAAATGAAAATGGTGAATGTTTTGAACATCCGGGAAGAAAATTAGACGAGGTCTCAGAAGAGAATTATTTTTTTAGATTATCAAAATATCAAGATTTTCTTGCAGAACTACTTACAAAAAATCTTTTACAAGTAACACCAGAGTTTAGAAAAAATGAAGCATTATCTTTTATTAAAAAGGGGCTACAAGATTTTTCAATTTCGCGAAGTAAAGAACGAGCACGAGGTTGGGGCATTCCCGTGCCAAATGATCCTAACCAAATCATGTATGTTTGGTTTGATGCATTAAATATTTACCAAACTGGTATTGGTTTTGGATGGGATGAGAATTTATATAAGAAATGGAATCCGCAAGACGTTATGGTTATTGGCAAAGGGATTATTCGCTTTCATGCAATTTATTGGCCGGCAATTCTAAAATCAGCAGGGCTTGCACTTCCAAAATCTCTTTTTGTCCATGGATATTTAACTGTTGATGGACAAAAAATGTCAAAAACATTGGGTAATGTTATTGATCCAATCGATTTGATTACAAAATATGGAACAGATACTGTCAGGTATTATCTGTTAAGAGAAATCTCCTCAACAGGAGACGGAGATTTTTCTGAAAGAAGGTTAACAGAGGTTTATAACGCAGATCTTGCAAACGGTCTTGGTAACTTAGTTGCACGTGTTGCAAAGCTATGTGAAAAACATCAGATTGGTATAAACTCAGAGCTTCCTACTAAAGTATCGTTTAATAATTATTATAATTATCTTGAAAATTTTGAATTTAACTTAGCACTTGAAGAAATTTGGAGAGAAATTAAAAGTATTGATGTAGAAATAAACAAAGATCAACCATGGACACTGGAAAAAGAAAAAGCAATTCCAGTTTTACAATCATATGTAACAAAAATATTGCATATTGCTTATTCCCTGCAGCCATTTTTACCAGAAACAGCAGAAAAAATTCTGCAACAGTTTTCACAAAAAATAATTACTTCACAAACTCCTCTTTTTCCAAGAATTTAGTTGTCAATTATTGACAGCATTATGTGATTCACATTATCCTATAATTGACTCCTAGCTTTTTAGTGAGTATAATACGTAAAAGCTGCACAAGATAAATTTATGTTAGAAAAACAACCGTTTCTAAGCTTTAACAAAAGCATTTATAGAATTATTTCAGTACTTTTTTTTGTCTCATTTTTGCTTCAAGTAATAGTTGGTTCAATAATTGTATATGAATCTGCACTAAAAGATTCAAGAGACTATGTGCTTACATCTGTTAAAAGAATAGAAAATGACATAAATTATAGTAATGGGAAATGGAATCTATATAGATATAATGCAGATCCCAATGCAGCAGATACATATCCAATTTATATTTTAGGATCAGATGGTTATGTTGTAGATAGATGGAAACCGGTTTTTGGATACTTAGATACATCAGATTTTAAACATTTAATTACTTTTACTACTCCCCAAACAATTAACACACCGACCAATCAAGAATGGAGAATGTACTCAAAACTTATTACAGGAAGTAATAGTGAAGTTATTGGGGTAATTACTGTTTCTTATTTTAATCCAGCAGACAATAATACAACAGTTGATACAAAAATTACCGAAGAGGCAAATACAATCGCTTCAAAAATTACTATTAAAAATGACCAAATTACAAATATTTCAGTAGACCCAAGAGAATTAAATTACGATATAGCATACCAGGTTGTTGATCAATATAATAAAATTTTGGCAAAAAGCAATAATAGTAATAGTATTGATAGAATTCCTAATTTTATTGACAGCAGTTATGTAGGAAGTGCAATTGACAATCCAGGTTTCCAACAAATT
>JAKAEF010000036.1 GCA_021820025.1 bacterium
TCATCCAGATACACCAGTTGGAACAATGATTACTGTTATTTCTGCTCCGGGAGGACAAGAAATAGATGGACGTGATTCCATGTTTTTACATAATTTTTATGATGTATTCAGGCTTGAAGAGAGAGAAGTAGATGGCCATACCGAAAAATATGCACGTCTTTATAGATATAGTTCTTCTTTAACCTATGAGGAATATTTACATATGGCATTGCAATTAAAACGAGACTATTTTGCAGATCCAGAAGCACAACAAACTAGTTTGGATGCATATTTTCTTGCTCACGTTATTGGATTAACACAATCAGGATTAGAAGAACCCGAAGATGTCCATAAGTTTTTTCATAGAGATCACACCTATATGACGCGGCAAGATTTTGAAGAAGTTATTATTCCAGGAACTTCAAATTTAATAGAAAGATATATTGCTGCTATGCATAAACTTGCAACACTCCCTGCAGATGCAATAAGAAGCGAGCAAGCACATACATTTAATGTGTTATTGATTGAAGCAGAGAATTTACGTGAACAATTACAATTATTGCAGAAAAACAATATGCAAGGGAGTTTGGTCGCAGAAATTCGTCATCAATTAGTTGCACAGATGCAAACAGTTATTGCAGCGTATTCTTTACAAGATATTTTGCGTCTTGGAAGGCAAGAGAATGTTAAACAAGGTGGAGGAGCGTGCCCCGGAGAAAGTGGTATGAGAACCGGATCAAATGACTTATCTGCACTTGCTCAAACCCCCTCAATTGCACTAAATACATCTTCATTTAGTACTGCTATGGGTGGAGATGTAGATGTTGATTTAAAAGGTCCAAGAAGATTTAAATGTCCGGCATGTGATTATGAATGTCTTCGTCCGTTAAATGGAACTTTAGATCGTTGTCAAAATAGTGCATGTAGCAATCCTGAGGCAGTTATTTGCGGAGTACAATAATTATTAACAAAGCAAAATATTTATGCTATTATTAAGACCAAATTATATGAAGAAAATAATTAGTCCTGTTTTATTTATTGCTTTGGCAGTTATTTTGCGATTAATTCCTCATGTTCCAAATATTGCTCCAATTGCGGCCATGGCTTTGTTTGGAGGAGTATATCTAAACAAAAAATATGCACTTATTATCCCAATTATTGCCATGATGATTTCCGATATTTTCTTAGGATTTCATAACACTATGATTTTTGTCTATGGGAGTTTTCTCATTGTCGGTTTAATTGGATTGTATCTTCGAAATCATAAAAATATTGCCTCAATTGTTGCAGCATCTTTGTTATCTTCAGTTTTATTTTTTGTTATCACAAATTTTGGAGTTTGGCTTATGAGTGGTATGTATACAAAAACCTTAACAGGTCTTATGGATGCATATATCATGGGAATACCATTCTTTAGAAATACCGTTCTTGGAGATTTATTATATGTCGGTATTTTATTTGGAAGTTATGAATTTGCCCTTCGAATAATGCCAAAATTGGCTTTTAGTAAAAAGTAATCTCAATGAAAATCTACACAAAAACAGGTGACCGCGGTCAAACATCACTTTTTGATGGTACCAGAGTTAAAAAAAACAATCCTCGAGTTGTTACCTATGGAACAGTTGATGAATTAGATAGTTTTTTGGGAATTATAGTTTCTTTCTTAGGTGAAAAACCATATGAAATACAGCTAAAAAAAGAATTAGAAGGCATACAAGATGATTTACTTACCATTGGTTCATTACTTGCCAATCCACAACACACAGAGAATGATCAGATTTATGAGTCAGAACGCTTTACAAAGGCCGTTAGCTTGTTTGAAAAAAGAATTGATGAAATGACCAAAGAATTACCAGAACTTACTAATTTTATTCTCCCGGGTGGAGGAAAAGTTGGTGCACAATTGCAATATGCAAGAACATTAGCAAGAAGAGCAGAGCGAAAAATAGTTGGACTTTTAGAGAAAGAGTTTGTTTCTTCTGCAATTGTTATCTACTTTAATAGACTTTCTGATTTATTATTTACTCAAAGCCGTTTTGCAAATTTTAAAGAAGGCAAAAAAGAAACTATTTGGATAAAAAAGTAGTGAGCTTTTTCTTCAAAAATATATTCCAAGTAAAAATTCCCAAGAGAATTCCACTAAATGTTAAAAATAGGGTAGGCAAAATATATTTTAATGGATTTACTTGTTCTATGGTTGTCTCTTTTACCGTTTGTGCTCCCAAAACTTGCGGTTGCGGTGTTGGAGTAATAAGAATATTTTTTGTAATATAAATAGTTTTTGTTGTAATTGGTTGGGCTGGTTGAGGAGTTGGAGTAATAATAACAGTATTGGTAATTACAACAGGAGTAGGTGTCGGAGTTGGTGTGCTTGTTGGCGCAACAACAGTTGGAGTAAGAGATTCGCCAACTGACGGAGTTGGTGTTAAAGAACCAGTTGGCGTTGGGGTTACAGTTGACGTGTCAAAAGTTTTAATAACCCATCCGTCTCCTGCAAGAGCAATTAATGCATGAGATGTAGTAGTAGAATTAGAAGCATATCCCGTACATGCGTAGGTATTTGGATCCCATTGATTACATGCAGTGAATCCGCCATCAGTATTTGATTGTTGTGTTAACAACCATGTTTTTGCATTTGTTGCCTGAGTTGCACTTTGCATTCCTAAAACATTTAATGCCATAAGTGCCCACGTGGTTGAATCTGAGTCAGGAGCAGTTGTCCAAGGATTTGTGTCATATAAAAATCCGCCACTTTTATCTTGTGTGGAAAGTAAATATGTTTTTGCGTTTGTAATTGCTGCAGAAAGTGAAGCATTGGTAACGCCATAATTTTGTGCTTTGACTAATGCCTGAATTGCGGCAGCTGTATCGTTTCCATCACTTCCTGCTGTTATGTTGTAGCCAAATCCACCGTCGGTATTTTGATGAGATAAAATAAAGGATAAACTATTTGTTAACACAGAATCACTTTTATCTACCCCTGCAGAGATAAGTGCTAGCACTCCAAACCAGTCATCTGTTGCTGTTGTTACATCACCAATCTGGCTATTTGTGTAGTACGTAGCAGATTCTAGAGTCGAGACAAAATTAGTTCCGCCAAAACTATATGGATTTTGGCTGCTAGCAACAATTGCTAAAATCCACTTTTCCCATTCTGTTGCAGCGGAGGAAGTTGTTGGAGGATTCTTAGAAAGATAATCAATTAACGAAGTAGTGGGATTTTTAATAGCTGTTGGATCAATGCCGTTAGTAGCAAAGGCAATTGCAGCCCATGCTGAGGCATCTCCAGTTGAACCTCCGGTAATTTGTCCAGATGATGATTGATTTGTTTTTAAATAATTAAGTGCATTTGTTATTGAGGAGTCTGCATGTACAGAAAATCCTGTAAAAGCAAAAATACCTAATAATAAAAAAATGCTGAACAATTTTTTCATATTAATCAAATTTCCAAGTAACATTGTCGTTTTGTTTTAATTGATAATTAGAACATCCGGTTGGTTCTTTTGTCCCATTTAAAGTAAAGTTCCAATTATTTTGATAGCCGTTTATTTCTTGGACATAATCACTATGCATTGATGGGTAATTTTGTATAGTTAACGATTTTATTTTTCCTTCATTTTTTGCTTCGTTTAAAATACTGCAAGGAGTTTGATCCCCACTAAGATTAATGGAATTTGATGTTGTGCCGTCTGGTTCTGTAATCGTTAAATTTATCGTTGATTGTTGTGGAGCAGATGTTGGAAGAACAGATGTAGTGGTTGTTTGAGATTGTGAAGTAGGTGCTGCTGTTGGAATTTCTGTTATTTCTTGGGTAATGATAGTTTCTATTGGTTGATTTTCTGTTGCAGAAACTGTTGGTTTTGGCGTTATTTGTGTAGCAACAATTGTTTTTTTAATGTGTTTAGTATTAGGAATCGGAAAAAGAAGAAAGAAAATACCAACGCCAAAAGAAATTCCTGCAAAAAGCAAAACAATCGAGTGTAGATATTTATTATAGTGTTTAGTAAAAATCATAAAACCTCTTTTCTCAAGCAAGAGGTTTTTAAAATAAAAAAGCCTTCGCAAGGAAGGCCATTATAAAATCCTTGCTCGAGGTAAAAAGATTCAGGCAGTCTGACTTGCTTTTTGCAAAGATTACAGTTGCGGCACAGTGTGGAATTTCACCACGTTTCCCCTGACTTGCTGGGATCTGATCCCCAGATCTTTTACTTACATCACGTAAGTAGAAGACATAATAGTTGGAGTTAGCATTTTTGTCAATGATCTCTTATTAAAAAAGGATATAATACGTACATGCAGCAACAACAGGAACAATGTAAAACGTGTTTTCGTATTGCATGTAAACAATGCGATTGGGTTGCTACAGATGAAGAAGTAGTTCTTATTCAACAACAAAAATTAACTGCATGTCCTCGATGCGGTTGGATTCCTAACTCGGCTAAATCGTAAAGAGTTTGTCAAGATTTTGTTAAGAAATTTTAATTGTCTTTGGCTAGGCAAGATGGTATAGTAAGATTACTATGGACGATACACAAAAACAGCAACAACAAGTACAGCAACCCGTGACTACACAAACAGTTGTGCAATTTCCCCAAACTGCACAACCTGTTTCTATGCCGACTGCTCCAAGTGGTAGTTTTGTAAAAGAGGGAGAACCAATGCCTTCTGCATCTAAACCTGTAGAAATGATAAAACCAGCAGAAGCACCAGTTGAATTACCAAAAGAAGTTGAACAAGCTGGGGTAAAAGAAGTAAAACCAACTCCAACAATTCCTGAAGAAGTGAAAAAACTTGGTGTTCAGCATGCAGGAGCAGCAACACCTGTGAGCACACAACCAGCAGGTTTTGTTAAACTACCTATGACTCAGCAGCAGGCACAAGCTAAAATTAAAGGAAATTTCTTATTTAAAAATCCTTCAGAGTCAGTGTTATGGCTTGCAATGCTTATTGCAAGACAATTCCAAATGAAAGAAAAGGAAAAACAGAAAGGGTAATATGAATCTTGTTGACGCACTGTCCACTCAGAATTTAATGATTTTTTTTGCTGCACTTTTTTTCAGCGTGGGTATTGTAGCACTCGTTTTATTAGGAATTTTCTTTGGGGCATATTTTGCCTTTTTATTTTACAAATATAGAGATAGAGAAAAAGCTTCTCTTGATTCAACGCTGTTGCAGGTATCTCTTCCTCGAGAAAATGAAATTAAAATAGATGCTGCAGAACAAATGTTTGCTGGATTTGCATCATTACGAAAAGGAGGACGCTTTGCGTTTTTAAAGCCTCAACCTCATATCTCTTTTGAGATTGTTGGGATGCCAGGAGACATTCGATTTTTTGTGCATACACCAAACAAATTAAAAGATTTAGTTGAAAAACAAATTAATGGAGCCTACCCAGATGCAGATATTCGGGTGGTAGATGAAAATGATCCAAAACAGAAAAGTATTATTGGCAATGAATATAATATTTTTTCGGAAGATGGAAAAGTTTCTTTTGCATCTCTTAAATTAAAAGGATCTGCCTATAAACCGATTAAAATTTTTAAAGATATGCCAATTGACGGATTATCTTTATTAACAACGGTTTTAGCAAAGATGACAGAAGGAGAGGGAGCAGCTCTACAAATTCTTGTAAGTCCTGCTGATAGTAAATGGAAAAAACAAGGAAGAAAATTCATTGCTGCGACAAAGAAGAGTGAAGCAAATCCTGAAACTGCAAAATACGCTACAGATCCAAAAGAGCTAGAAGGAATAGAAAACAAAATCCAAAAACCCGGATTTAATGTGGCAATACGAATGGTTGTTTCTGCAAAGGATAAAGATATTTCAGATGCTCATTTAAGCAATGTTAGCAGCGCTTTTGAGCAATTTGCCGGATCAAATTCTTTTACTAAATGCAAACCATGGTTTAAAAGCTTATTAGTCAAAGATTTTGTGTATAGATTTTGGCCAATGAGAGGACAGACAAGTATTATGACCTCAGAAGAATTGGCAACAATTTTTCATTTTCCAAATAAGTCCATTACCACACCACATATTTTCTGGCTTACCAGTAAACGAGCACCAGCTCCAACACAAATTGCAACAGAAGGATTGTATCTAGGAAGAAGTACTTTTAGAGGTTTAGCAAAACCTGTATACATTGGCATGGAAGACAGACGTCGACATATGTACATTATTGGAAAAACAGGTACTGGAAAGTCAGAATTTTTAAAAGACATGATTATTCAAGATATTAATAATGGTCAGGGAGTTTGTGTTATTGATCCTCATGGAGATTTGGTAGAAGGAGTGTTGCCTAGAATTCCTGCTAACAGAGCAGAAGATGTAATTATTTTCGATCCTTCAGATACTTCAAGGCCAATGGGTTTAAATATTATGGAAGCATTTACCGAAGAAGAAAAACATTATGTTGTGTCTTCTATAATTGGACTCTTTTACAAGTTATATGATCCACATCACACCGGTATTGTTGGACCTCGTTTGGAGCACGGTATTCGAAATGCCATGTTAACGGTTATGTATGAAGAGGGAAGTACGTTTATTGAAGTGCAGCGTATTTTAACTGATTCATCTTTTATGCAAGCAATTTTGCCAAAGGTCACAGATCCTATTATTAAAAGATATTGGACAGATCAAATTGCACAAACGTCTGATTTTCATAAGTCAGAAGTTTTGGATTACATTGTGTCCAAATTTGGTCGTTTTACCACAAATAAATTAATGCGTAATATTATTGGCCAATCAAAATCTTCATTTGATTTTAGAGATGTTATGGATAATCAAAAGATTTTATTGGTTAATTTAGCAAAGGGAAGAGTAGGAGAGGAAAATTCTAATTTCTTGGGTCTTATTCTTATTCCAAAGCTTTTGGTGGCTGCTATGAGTAGACAAAATATTGCACAAGAACAACGTAAAGACTTTTTCTTATATGTTGACGAGTTTCAAAATTTTGCGACCCCTGATTTTGCCGTTATTTTGTCTGAAGCTCGTAAATACAAATTAAATCTTATTGTTGCAAATCAATTTACCGGACAAATGGAAGAAGAAGTTAAAAATGCTGTGTTTGGAAACGTTGGAACAATTGCAGCTTTTAGAGTTGGCGTGCAAGATGCAAATTATTTACAACATGAATTCCAGCCAGTGTTTAATGAAGCTGATTTAATTAATATTGACAGATACAACGCCTATGTTAGAACACTGGTTCACGGAGAACCTGTTACGCCATTCTCAATTGATGTCACTAAAGATATGGCAAAAGAAAAAGCCTTGGAAAATCCACGAGTTGCAGACTTGATTAAAGAATTGTCCAGATTAAAGTTTGGAAAAGATGTAAGACAAATTGAAGTAGAAATTGCTACTCGTGCTAAGCTATAAAAATGGCAGTTGAACTCACGTCAACTGCACCAGGCATTTTTTCTGCTCAATGAATTTGCCACCGCAAATACTATCCAAATACATTTTCTTCTAAAATAGGCAGTAAGCTGTTTGTTTCTCTCAAAGCTTTTTGTTAAAATACAGCTACGCGGGCCAGTAGTTCAGCGGCTAGAACAGGCGTCTTATACACTCCATGTCGAAGGTTCGAGTCCTTCCTGGCCCACACTCTATGGATAAAAAAACTATCTTAGCAATTGGTGCACATCCTGATGACATGGATTTTGGAGCCAGCGGAACAGTTGCTAAGTGGGTAGAAGAAGGCGCAAAGGCATACTACATAATTGCTACCGATGGCAGTAAAGGTTCTTCAGATCCACAAATGACCTCAGAAAGATTAATTAAAATTAGACAGGAAGAACAAAAAAAGGCAGGGCAAATATTAGGACTTAGTGACATATTTTTCTTAAATCATCCAGATACAGAATTAACAGCAGATAAAATACTAAAAGAAGAAATTGTTAAAATAATTCGTACAATTAAGCCAACAACTGTTATTACCATGAATCCAACGTTTTACTATTCAGCAGCAACAGAACCGGGATTTGTAAACCATACCGATCATAGAAATATTGGATTGGCTGTTATGGATGCAGTTTTTCCAATGGCTCGGGACAGGCTAACATTTCCACAACACGAAGCAGAAGGATTAACACCTTGGAAAGTAAAGGAATTATTGCTTGTTAACTTTACAACACCTGAGTATTTGGTAGATATAAGTTCAAGTTTTAATAAAAAAGTAGAAGCTTTGCGAGCACATACAAGTCAATTTGATGATTTTGATGAAGTATTACAACGTATAACAGCTCGTTCAGAAACCTTTGGTAAATCAAAAGGGTACAAACACGCAGAAAATTTTACAAGAATTGTACTTCCGTAAGAATTAGAGTTCGGTTAAGTGGGAATTTTCTTTTGCTCTATCTTTAATGTATTCCAAATATCGCTCAGTTGTAGAAAGTCTTTTGTGTCCGACAATTTTGCAAAGCATCACTAAAGAAACACCATGTTTTAAGTGGTGGGCAATAAAGGTGTGTCTTAAATCGTTTACTTTTGCACCTTTAATTTCTGCTAACCTAAAGTATCTTTCTACTGCTGTTCTAATGTTTCTAATTAAGAAAGGACGTCCTGATTTTGTAACAAAAATATGGTCATCTTTTACTTGTGGTCTTATTTTTAAGTATCTGTCTAATGCTTCTTTTGCAGAAATATTTAATGGAACCAATCTTTCTTCGTGCTTTTCAAAAGGACGAATTTTTAATCCTTCTGGTGTTAAATCAGAAAGTCTTAATTCTGCTAATTCTCCGATTCTAATTCCTGTTTGGAGAAGTAACTGGATAACAGCATACATACGTGCATCGTTTCGTGCTGCATCTCGCAAAGCCCTATATTCTGTTGGAGTTAAAATTCGTGGTGCTCCTAATTGATATTGTGGATGTGCAACTAAAAGGGAAGGATCTTCTGCTACATATTCATTTATCTTTAAAAATCTATAAAATGTTCTGGTTGAATTAATTTTTCGAGAAATAGATTTTGGTGTATATCCTTCTTTTGTTAATTTACCTAAGAATGATTCAATATCATCTTTGGTAATGTCACTGACTAATTCTTTTGGTAGATTTTCTAAAAAAGAGACAAGCTGATCAATGTCTTTTCCGTATGCTACAATGGTTGCAGTAGATCGGTTTTTTGTTTTTAAAAAGTTTTTAAATTCGTTATGGGCGTCCCGAAGTTTTATTGGTTT
>JAKAEF010000037.1 GCA_021820025.1 bacterium
AGGACATACTGTTGTTGCATGGAATAGATCGCCTCAACCCTTACAAGATTTACAGACAGAAGTTCAAAACAATGCAAACCTTATTCCAGCATCCACGGTTAAGGATGCAATAGAAAAATTAGAATCCCCAAAAATTATCTGGCTTATGTTACCAGCTGGAGATGCAACAGAAACAATTTTGCAGGAAGTTCTTACCTATGTAAATCCAGGGGATATTGTTATTGATGGAGGGAATAGTAACTACAAAGATACACAAAGAAGGTTTGAACAATTATCTCAAAGACAAATTGAATTTTTAGGGATTGGTGTTTCTGGTGGAATAATTGCCGTTAAAGAGGGATATCCATTAATGGTTGGAGGAGACAGATCGGCCTATGAAACAATTAGTCCAATTTTAAATGATTTAGCAGTTCCTCATGGGGGTCATGCATATTTTGGTACAGGTGGAGCAGGGCATTTTGTAAAAATGGTTCATAATGGAATAGAGTATGGCATGATGCAAGCAATTGGAGAAGGATTTGAAGTTTTAGAAAAATCAACATACAATTTTGATTTGGTAAGTGTAGCAAATCTTTGGCAAAAAGGAACAATTGTTAGCAGTTTTTTAATTGACAGAGCAAAAGATGCATTAGAAAAAGATCCAAAATTATCACAATTAACAGGTATAATTGCTGCATCTGGAGAAGCAGATTGGACAATTGAGGCAGCAAAAGCAGAAAATGTTTCTGTTCCAATAATTGAAGGGTCATTAGAGTATAGAAAAGAGTCCCAAACTGACGAAAAAATTCAAAATTCTTTTACCGCAAAAATGGTGAGTGCTCTTCGCCACGAATTTGGTGGCCACGAAGTTAAAAAGAAGGAATAGATCAGTTTTGCAGATGGGGTTTGGCCGTAAAAAAAAGTTGAAAAAGGTCTGAAAACTACATATACTATTTCAGCAACCTACTTTATATGATAAAAGCTTCTGATTTATTTGTAAAATGCTTGGAAGCAGAGGGTGTGGAATATATCTTTGGTATTCCAGGAGAAGAAAACATTGATCTGCTTGAATCTATTAGAAAGTCCTCAATAAAACTTATTGTAACCCGGCATGAACAGGCAGCCACGTTTATGGCGGCTATATATGGAAGGTTTACCGGAAAAGCAGGAGTTGCCTTATCTACACTTGGACCTGGAGCAACAAATTTAGTAACAGGAGTTGCTTATGCACAGCTGGGAGGAATGCCTCTTGTTGTTATAACTGGACAAAAACCAATAAAAAAAAGTAAACAGGGACAATTTCAGATTATTGATGTGGTTGGAATGATGAAGCCAATTACAAAATCTGCAGAACAAATTCATAGTGGAGTTAATATTCCATCAACAATTAGAAATGCATTTAAATTAGCAGAAGAAGAAAGACCCGGTGCAGTACATTTGGAATTTCCCGAAGATATAGCAAGAGAAGAAATAGACGCAAAACCAATTACACCAATTAAAGTAAGACGTCCAGGGCCAGACCCTAAAGCAATAGCACAAGCAGTAGAAGTTATCTCTAATGCCAAACATCCATTAATTCTTATTGCAGCAGGTGCAAATAGGAAAATGATTCATAAAAGACTTACAGAATTTACAGAAAAAACAAAAATTCCATTTATCTCTACCCAAATGGGGAAAGGTGTTATAGATGAAAGATCTGAGCAGTATATTGGTACAGCAGCGCTTTCTCAAAGTGATTATTTACACTGTGCCTTTGACAGAGCAGATGTTGTATTAGTTATTGGGCATGATATTTATGAAAAACCACCAGCGTTTATGGGAAGTAATGTAGATAAAAAAATTATTCACATTAATTTTTATCCCGCAAAAGTAGATGATGTGTATTGTCCATCACTAGAAGTAGTAGGAGATATTGCTCATACAATTTGGCTTTTAACAGAAAAAATTACTCCCCAAAAACAATGGGATTTTAGTTATTTTAAAAGAGTAAAAGAAGCACTACAAAAACATATTCATAGTAAAGATACAAATAATAAGTTTCCTATCCTTCCAGAAAGATTTGTTTCAGATTTAAGACAAGTGGTACCTGTTGAGGGGATTGTTACATTAGATAATGGTATGTACAAATTATGGATTTCCAGAAATTATCCAACATTTAGACAAAACGGAACTATTTTAGATAATGCGTTTGCAACAATGGGGGCAGGATTACCTGCAGCGATTGCGGCAAAATTAGTAAAACCACATAGAAATATTATTGCAGTTGTTGGAGATGGAGGATTTATGATGAACTCTCAAGAATTAGAAACAGCAGTTAGACTAAAACTTGATTTAATTATTATCATTCTCAATGATAATGGCTATGGAATGATTAAATGGAAACAAGACAGTCAAAAATTGCCTTCTTTTGGATTAGATTTTAATAATCCTGATTTTGTTGCATATGCAAATTCCTATGGAGCAATTGGTCATAAAATAACAAAAACAGAAGATTTTGTTCCGCTTATTGAGAAGTTATTACAAGAGAAAGGTGTGCATGTTGTTGAAGTGCCAATAGATTATTCAGAAAATGTTGAAGTATTTACCAAACAACTTGCAAAGGATGTTTGTCGAGTGATATAACAAAACGATATGAATGCAAATTTTTCTAAAATATTCATAAACAATCAATGGGTAAAAACTCCCAAAACACAAGATATCTTAAGCCCTTATGACAGCAAATTAGTAGGGACTGTTGGCATTGCAAATAAAGCACAAATGACAGAAGCAATTGTTGTTGCAAATAGGGCGTTTGAAGAAATGAAACATTTGCCAGTTTTTAAAATTGTTGATGGATTAAAAAAAATGCAGCAATACATTCAAGATAATTTTGAAGAAATTGCTCATGATTTATCAGAAGAAGCAGGGAAACCAATATCTGTTGCAAAAGCAGAAGTAAACAGGGCTCTGCATACATTTGAAGATGGTATAGAAGAAGCAAAGCGAATGTATGGAGAAACATTTACATTAGATAGACGACCATGGGGAGAAAATAGAGAGGCAAAAGTAGAAAGATTCCCAATTGGAGTTATTGCAGCCATTACGCCATTTAATTTCCCATTAAATTTAGTGGCACACAAAGTAGTACCCGCATTAGCTAGTAAAAATACTGTTGTTGTGCGTCCAGCAACACAAACGCCTTTTAGCTCATTACATCTAGCTGCAGCATATGAACAATCTGGACTTCCAAAAGGAGGACTTAATGTTTTGCCATCAGATTATGAAGCAGCAGATTTATTATCATCTGATTCTAAAATTAAAATGGTTAGTTTTACCGGCAGTGTTTCTGTTGGTTGGAGTATTAAGAAAAAAGCAGCAGATAAAAAAGTTGCATTAGAATTAGGAGGAAATGCAGCAGTTATTATTCATGAAGATGCACCAAATTTAGAAAAAGCCGCATCTGCAATTGCGTTAGCAGGTTTTTCTAACGCTGGACAATCTTGTATTTCTGCACAAAGAATTTATGTTCAAGAAAAAAACTATAAAAAGTTTGTAGAGTTGTTAAAAGAAAAAGTAGAAGAATTGATAGTAGGGAACCCACGGGATGAAAAAACGCAGGTTGCCTCTCTTATTAACAGCAAAGAAGCAGATAGAGTTATGGAATGGATTACCGAGGCAAAAAAACAAGGTGCCAGAGTGCTAACCGGCGGAACTAGAAAGGGAAATGTTATTATGCCAACAGTTTTAACAGAAACAACCTCTAAAATGAAAGTAAATTGCATGGAAATTTTTGGTCCATTGGTAACAGTAATTTCGTATAAAGAATTTGATGATGCGCTAACAGAAGTAAATAATTCAGAATTTGGTCTTCAGGCTGGTATTTTTACCCAGAATATTAACCTTATTCACAGAGCTTATCAAACACTAGATGTTGGAGGAGTTATTATTAACGATGTTCCAACCTATAGAATTGACCATATGCCGTATGGAGGCATAAAAAACTCGGGAGTGGGACGTGAGGGTGTTAGATATGCAATGCACGAAATGACCGAGCCTAAGCTTCTTGTTATCTCTTATTAGCTTGACTCGAGGCTAAATTTAGCCTATAATAGGAGTATGCAATCACGCCCTTCTCCAGAAGTATTACAACGAGCTTTTGCTGCGTTTGCAGATGGGCAATCATCTCTTAGAGAGGCTACAGTTGCTTTCCAAGGTCCAAATTCTGTTTATGAACAACATCTTCGAGTATTTGATGTCTATCCATTACCCTTTGACCCTTCTCAAATACGCTTTCAATATCCTGATTTCCAAGCAGAATTAACAATTGCTAGAAGTAATTTACAAAGTTTCTCTCATGGTATTGAAGCAGGACAAGATGCTGAAGTTGTTGGTAATGGATATCAGACAGCATTGGCAATAGTAGAAGTTATAAGAGCTCCATTCTATAGAAATATGAGTGAATTGCCATTGGAGCACATGTCTACTTTGTTAAATGTATTTCATAGAACAAGATTACAATTAGCGGTACTTTTATTAGAAAATACATCAACAGCTGCACTAACTTTATTAAATAGAAAAATTCCCGATTTGGAACGAACTTTACGATGTTTGCCCAAAGACCATGCTTTAACAATGTTAGCATCTAGAGATATTATTGTCCGTCGTCAATTAGATAAAATCGATATAAAAATGAGGGGAAATAGGGCCGAAAGAAGAACATGGATGATGCCTGTTGCATCAAGATTTACCAGATCATAAAAGCTAAATTGACAATTTTTGTGATTCATATTACAATATATTAAATGCGTTGATGGGGAAATTCCCACCCCTGAGCAGACTGCGATGAGCAGATCCAAGTCCTAACTTGTAAAAAAAGGAAAGTATAAAGCAAGGTGGTACCACGAATAAGCTCGTCCTTGTTATCCAGTAAAATTGGATGACGAAGACGAGTTTTTTTGTTGCAAAATTATGAAAAATACAGATACATATTATATTAATTTAGAAGACAAGTTTGGTGCACATAATTATCATCCTTTGGATGTTGTTTTGGCTCGTGGTAAAGGAGTTTGGGTTTGGGATGTAAATGGCAAAAAATACATGGATTTTTTAAGCGGATATTCTGCCGTAAGTCATGGTCATGCTCATAAAAAAATTGCAAAAGCCGCCAAAAAACAAATGGATTTGCTAACGCTTACGGGCAGAGCATTTAGAAATGATCAGTTAGGTAAATTTTGTGAAGAATTATGTAAATTTACGGGTTTTGAAATGTTTTTGCCAATGAATTCAGGGGCAGAGGCAGTAGAGACAGCATTAAAAATTGCAAGAAAATGGGGATATACAAAAAAGGGTGTAGAAAAAGACAAAGCAGAAATTATTGCCTTTGCAAATAATTTTCACGGCAGAACAATTACCATTGTTGGCATGTCCACAGAACAACAATATAAAGAAGGTTTTGGATCATTTCCTTCTGGTTTCAAAGTAGTTGCATATAACAATATTGAAGCAGTTAAAAAAGCAATCACAAAAAATACCGTTGCAATGCTTATAGAACCTATTCAAGGAGAAGGCGGCATTATTATTCCATCAGAGGGTTATTTAACTGCACTTAGAAAATTATGTAGAGAAAATAATATTTTGCTTATTTTAGACGAAATCCAAACTGGTTTTGGAAGAACAGGAAAATTATTTGCCTTTCAACATGAAACAGTCGCAAAGCCAGACATGTTAATTGTTGGAAAAGCATTGGGAGGGGGATATTATCCTGTTTCAGGAGTTTTATCATCTAGAGAAATTATGAGTGTTATTAAACCGGGTGATCATGGAAGTACTTTTGGGGGAAATCCTTTAGCCGCTGCTATTGGAAGAGCCTCAATTGCTGTTATGAAAGAAGAAAAAATGGTAGAAAACAGTAAAAAAATGGGAGACTATTTACTAAAACAACTGAAAACAATTAAAAGTAAATGGATTAAAGAAATTAGAGGTAAAGGATTATTTATTGGTGTTGAATTAATTCCAGAATCTGGTGGTGCAAGAAAGTTTTGTGAAGCATTAGCTAAGATTGGCATTTTATCAAAAGAAACACATGATATGGTTATTCGTTTTGCACCGCCTTTAATAATTACAAAATCAGAAATAGATTTTGCAATTAAAAAAATAAAAAAAGTATTGGAGACAAAATAATGAATAAAACTATTGCAATTATTGGTGCTGGAGTAATGGGAAAAGCAATTGCTAAAGGTTTGTTGGCAAAAAAAATTGTTTCTCCTCAAAATCTTTTTTTAACAAATATTGTTTTAGAAGGGCTTGAAGAATTTTTTAATCAAGGTGTAACTGTTAGTACAGATAATATTGCAGCAGTAAAGGCAGCAGATATTGTTTTGCTTACCATTAAGCCCCAAATCATGGATTCAGTTTTAACAGAAATTAAAGATGTAATTGCAGAAAAATTAGTTATTTCTATTGCTGCAGGTATTTCTATTTCTCACATGCAAGAGTTTTTGGGAAATAAAAAAATTGTCAGAGTTATGCCAAATTTAGCCGCACAAGTTGGAGAATCAATGTCTTGCTGGATTTGTTCTAAAGAAGTCAAAACATCAGAAAAAGCTTTAGCAAAAGAAATATTAACAAGTATTGGAAAAGAAATTGAGTTACAAGATGAATCTCAAATAGATATTATTACTCCAATTTCTGGAAGCGGTCCAGCATATGTATTTTTATTAGCAGAATTACTAGAAAATGAAGCAATTGCAATGGGAATTTCTGCAATAGACGCTCATTTGTTAGCACTGCAAACAGTAATTGGTTCTGCAAACGTTTTACAAAATACAAATAAAAGTTTTGAGCAGTTACGACTGAATGTAACTTCAAAAGGTGGAGTTACACAGGAGGTTGTCCAAACATTTGAAGAAGAAAAACTAAGAGAAATTTTTCATAAAGCAATAGAAAACGGATTTAAAAAATCAAAACAGTTGAATAAATTAAAATAATATTTAATACTAAGAATATGAAGTATTCACATATACCATTTAAAACAAGCAAAACCATAAGCAGTGAATTGCATTCAAAAAATGCAAAGCTTTTGCTGCAGGCCGGATTTATTCATCAGGAAATGGCTGGAGTATATACATTTTTAACATTAGGACTAAGGGTTTTAGAAAAAATAAACAAAATTATTAAAGAAGAAATGGATACCATTGCAGCTGAAATTCAAATGACCAGCCTTGCTCCAATTGAAATTTGGGAAAAAACCGGCAGAAAACATAGTGTTGATGTATTAATGAAAACACTTCCAGCAAATGAAAAAGCAAAATTAAAAAATGATTCAGAATATGTTTTAGGCTCAACTCATGAAGAGATGGTTACACCACTTGTAATGGAATTTAACAGAAGTTACAAAGATTTTCCGTTTGCTGTTTACCAAATCCAAACAAAATTTAGAAACGAACCTCGGGCAAAATCAGGACTTTTAAGATGTAGAGAATTTTTAATGAAAGATTTATACAGTTTTCATACTTCAGAAGAAGATTTAAGAAAATATTATGAAATTTCAAAAGAAGTATACTGGAGAGTTTTTGACAGATTAGGATTTTCTCGACAAGATACCTTTATAACATTGGCATCTGGGGGAGATTTTACCAAAGATTATTCTCATGAATTCCAAACAGTTTGTGATGCAGGAGAGGATATTGTATTTAGAGTTCCAAGTACAGGACTTACTTTTAATAGAGAAGTTGCCCCAAGTAAAGCTCCAACTATGGATCAAAGCAATGAAGAAATGAAACCATTGGAAGAAGTTGAAGGTAAAGGAGTAATTGGAGTAAATGATTTGGTTAAATTTCTTGGAATAACTGCAGAACAAACAACAAAAACATTACTTTTTGAAAATGAAAAAGGAGAAATTATTGCAGCAGCTGTTAGAGGAAATTATGAAATTAATGAAGAAAAATTGCGAAAAATTTCTCATTCTGAAACTTTAAAATTAACATCTGCAGAAACGGTAAAACGAATAACCGGTGCAGAAATCGGATATGTAGGTTTATTTAACTTGCCTTCTGAAGTAAAAATTTACATGGATGAATCAATGAAAGATAGACGAAATTTTGAAATGGGTGCAAATAAAACCTTTATTCACTGTAGAAATGTAAATTTTGGAAGAGACTTACCATTACCAGAAAAATTCTATGATTTTAAAACCGCAAAGCAAGGAGATATGTATCCAGAAACTGGAGAGATTTATGAAGTATATAAAACAGCAGAAATCGGAAATATATTCCCACTTAATACAAAATTTTCAAAAGCATTTGGATATATGTTTACAAACGAAAAAGGTGAACAGTTGCCTGTGTATATGGGAAGTTATGGAATTGGTCCATCTAGAATTATGGGAGTTTTGGTAGAAAAATATGCAGATGAAAAAGGTTTGGTATGGCCAGATTCCATAGCACCTTTTGTAGTTCATTTAATTTCTATAAATAAAAATGAACAAGCAGAAATTATATATAAAACATTACAAAAAAATGGAATAGAAGTTTTTTATGATGACAGAGATGTAAGTGCAGGACAAAAATTTGCAGACGCAGATTTATTTGGTATGCCTATTAGACTTGTTATAAGTGGAAAAACAGGAGAAAAAATTGAATGGAAAAAACGAACAGAAGAGAAAATTGAATTATTAACAATTGATGAGATACTTCAGAAGCTTCAAAAATAATTTGTTACAGGAAAACGGAAATTCAGAGATATTTTTATTGAGTTAAAAAGGGAATTGGAACATTAAAGAATTTAAGCCAGAAAATAGTATAAGCTAGCAAAAATACTATTCCTCCAAAAATAAGAATTGCTGGCGAAATAGCGGTTTTCTTCTTTGGTGCAACAAAGCCATGTGTTGGTGTTCCAGCAGCATGAGGACCTGCAGGGGCGACTGCAACTGCCGGAGCTGTTGCGTGCATGGTCTGCATTTGTGGCTGTTGCGGTGTAATTTGTGGAGGAACGGGATGCTGCATTGCTTGTGGGATTGGAGGCATGGCTGGTTGTGCTGTGCTTGGTTTAACAGAGGCTATTACCGGTGTTGGAATAGGTAATGGTTGAGGTTTTGGCATAGCAGGAGGTGTCATAGCAGGTGTGGTGGGGTGCGTAATTGGTGGTTGTGGCATAACAGGTGCAGCTTGGACAGGTTTTTGAGCTAAAGGTGGTT
>JAKAEF010000038.1 GCA_021820025.1 bacterium
CCAGATAGAGATTTAACAGATGATACTATCTACTTTCCGATTACTCCTCAAGAATTAGGATTACAAGAAGTTTTTCGAGTAAAGCCGCAAGGCTATATATTAGGTGAAGATATATTGTTTTCAGAAAATAAGGGACTAGCTTTATATAAAAAGGGTTAAGCTTTCTTTAGTTTTGTAGTTACATACCAAGTTGCAAGAAGTGTGGTTATTGGAATTGCCAAAATAAGTCCCATGCTGCCTGCAACTGTTCTGACAATTTCTTCAGACACTGACTCATTATTTACAATAACCCAGACAGGAAGGTGAGAGGGATTTAATATAAAGAAAATAAAAATAGGCAAGGAAGATCCTGCATAGGCTAGGACCAATGTATTCACCAGAGAAACAATATGTTCTCGTCCAATAAATAATCCATGTTCGGCAAGCTCAAGTGCAGATAATTTTGCATTACTTTTAAATAAAGCAAAAATAGCAGCAACTTGTGTTGTTGTAATATCATTAAGTGCACCTAAGGTTCCAATTAAGATACCACTCAGTAACAGTCCTTTAGGATTTATACTTTGATTTGGATTAAGCTCTAAAATATATGAATCTTCAGTTCCAAGTCCAGCTAAATGTGCCAATTGTACAGCTAAATATGAAAATAAAACTGTTGCTAAAAGTGCAATAAAAGTAGATATTACCGCGATTGCTGTTTGCTTTGAAAATCCATGAGCCAAAAATGTGGTAACAAGGAGAATAATAAAGCAGCCAATAACGCTCACGGTTAAGGGATCATATCCATGGAGCATTTGGGGAACAATAAACCATAAAATAACTGCAAGAGATACTAATAATCCCAAAACAGCGCCAATTCCTTTTTTGCCGGCAGCAAAAAGAATGAATACAAAAAAGGCAATAAAAATATACACCAATTTGTCGAGTCTATAGGAATCTGTAATTGTATATTGTGTCGGTTCATTTGGGCGTTTCATAATGTCTAAAATCACTGTTTCCCCAGTATACGATTTCATTGCATCGGCTAGTCGAAAGTCTGCCTGTTTGTCTACCGTAATAATTTTTCCTTTATCCGATCCTTCTAAAACTTTTACTTGCAGTTTTTGATCATACGTTTTGTAGCCAGCAATATTTGTAATGGACTCACTAAAAATTTTTAGTACATGTCCTTTCGCAAAAGACTCATCAACCGGGAGTGGCTGATCGGGAAGAGGAGTTGTTTGGGCATGAGCAGAAACAGCAGTTGTTAAAAATACAAAAATACAGATAAATGCTAAAAAAAGTTTGCGCATACCTATATTATACAAATGCTTTCTCAGTCTGTCATTAAAAAGAATTGGATTTGCCCTATTGACAAAAGCAACTAAGTTGCATATTATGGATATATGTTCGGCATATTCGGTAAAAAGCAGAAAAAAGAAGAACCTCAAGTTGTATCTGTTCAGGAAGTACCACAAGAATCAGAAGTTTCAGCACAGCCACAAAAAGTTGAAGCAGAATCCTTTACAGATTTATTAACAAAAAATGGGCTTAAAGTTACAGCTGCAAGAATGGCCGTTTTGGAAACTCTTAAAAAAGCAGACAAGCCTGTTGATTCTCAATATCTTATTGACGAATTGTCTGAAACATTAGGTGTTGATAGAGTTACGATTTTTAGAATTCTTAACGCATTAACAGAAAAAGATATTATTCGAAAGCTTGAATTCAGAGAAGGAAAGTCTAGATACGAATTAAATTTAGAAGATCATCATCATGTTATTTGTGAAAAATGTGGCAAAATAGAAGATGTATCTGGTTGCAATATAAAAGGTTTAGAAGAAGAAATTGGCAAGAAAACTGGCTTTAGAGTAAAACGACATAGTTTAGAATTCTTTGGCCTCTGTTCTGATTGTCAGAACAAATAATATGGAAGCTGTTTTTATCTCATTTTTAACATTTGTCTCAACGACCCTAGGTGGATTGTTTGCTCTTAAAAACAAAGACAGACTGCATTTAATCATGAGTCTTACTGCGGGAGTTTTGCTGGGTGTTGTATTTTTTGATATTATGCCTGAAATTTTCCAACTAACTTCATCACTAAAACTAGATGTAACTCCTGCCTTAATTACTCTTGTCGTCGCATTTTTGATTATTCATGTGTTAGAAAAACTGGCAATAATCCACGGTCATCACGAAGAGGAGTATGCAACACATGAACATAGTCATCCAACAGCAGGACTTATTAGCGCAGGGGGATTAACTGTACACAGCTTTTTAGACGGTGTTGGCATAGGACTTGCTTTTCATGTAAATCCACATGTGGGATTTATCGTCTCGTTAGCTGTTATTGCTCATGATTTTTCAGATGGATTAAATACGGTAACACTTATGTTGACCCATAAAAATACTATTAAAAAAGCGCTTCTCTTGCTGGCAATGGATGCAATAGCTCCAATTCTCGGAGCACTCTCAACAATGCTGTTTATTATTCCAGATAGTATATTAGTATTGTATTTAGGATTTTTTGCAGGGTTTTTGCTTTACATTGGAGCTTCGGATTTATTACCAGAGGCGCATAGCAAACACAGTTCTTGGAGAATGTTGGGACTGACTATCTTAGGATCTGCTTTTATTTTTCTTGTCACCCGTTTTGTTTAGGGGAATTTTACAATATCTTCCAATATACAATTGCCGCATCATATAAAGAAGAGAAACTACCAAGAGAATTGTAGCTAGAATATGTAATTCCATTCCATGAAAAGGTAAAAAAGAAAGCGTGCTGGAAATCCCTAAGATTGATACAACAGAAACTCCACAAGATGCACAGCCTGAGGTTATGAGGGTAACAATAGTTGCTCCACCAACAGAAAATCTAATTTTTCCTTTGTGTTTTAGTGATGAGAGAGTTTTAGCAATAAGAAGGATATTGAGCCCAGTTAATAATGCATTTAAAAATAACAGAATTTGGTCTACCGGGACAAGTGTTTGCCAAAATTCTGTTAATAAAAAAAATAAAAACTTTACTTTATATTCCAATGCAAACCCTGATGCAAGAATATTAGAAATAAGCGTAAGACTTAATAAAATTCCAGATAAAAGTATATAGAGGAGTGCAATTAAAAGAACACTGAGTAAAGACTTCCATGATAATAGTTCATTTTTGAAAAAAGTCCACATAGAAAATGTGTGAGTAGCTTTCATCTCTGCATCTAGCAGTGTTTTAAAAGCTGTATATGGAGTATAGCCTACTAATGGTTTCGCATCAATAAAGCCTTTAAAAGGATAACGTGTAAGAGAGTTTCTTGCTTAATTGAGACTAAATTGGTAATAGAGTATACTAGTGATATTGTATATGGACGAGAAAAAGCTTTCACCTTTTGCAAAAGCTGTTATCGGTGTTTTTGAGGAAAAAGAACCGGTTAACCATGAACAAAAGATTTCTGTAAACCGTTTTATCTCGGAAATTGCTTCCTGGTATGAAAAACTCCGAAATGCAATGGATCTGCAAGATGATGAAGTAATTCTTAAAAACTCAATCGAGCGAATTTTAAAGAGAAGGCTTCTTTTGGGGGGAACAGCAGATAAAGTAGCAGAGCCTCTTATTCGCGAACTTGTCTGGGCAAGATATTTTTCAGATAACACGCTTCCCCAAAGTGTTATTTCTAAAACAGTAGGAATTATTAGTTTTTATCAGGAACTCAGACACAATATTTTGGCACACCACCCAAGTCTAAAAGAAGCGAAAGTAAACGAATGGATTTTGCAACTTATGTCCTGCCAAATTTCGAGACTTCTCAAGCCAAATAAAGAAAAAGAAGCTATGAGTAATTTTATGTACCATCTGCTAAAAGATAGTATTGTTATTAGAGATGACTCGGAAGATACAAAAAACGTTCAAGTTTACTTAGCTGTAAGACGAGCCTTTGCCAAAGATGATATTGCATTCTTACGCTTTCATTTATTCAGGCAACTTTTTCCAGAACCAGAAGCAGCAAATTTAGATCAGATTACCAAGTCATTTGCAAAAGGCTATCACGAAATTGAGCGACAATTAAATTACAAACTTAAAGAAAAAATTTACGTGTATGTAAAACGACAAACTCCCGTTTTCTTTATCTTAGAAGATGTTCTACGGTCTCACAAAGGCAAACTAGAGGAGCTTTTGGGAAATGGTGAAGCTTTTGCTCAGGCAGTTATAGATGCCTGTACTGCTAAATATAAGAGTATTCGATCAAAAGTAACAAATGCTATTATCCGAAGCGTATTTTTCTTACTTATGACTAAGGTAGCTATTGCCTTTGCTGTTGAGGGAACATATGACAAATTAACTTATGGAGAAATTCAATGGCTTGGTCTTGGAGTCAATATTGTTGCCCCTCCAATTTTAATGATTATTGTTAGTCTTTTTATTAAGACCCCCGGTATTGATAACAGCAGAAGAATTTTAAATAAAATTACTGCAGTTTTAACAGAAGAACAACCAACACTTGCTCCAACTCTAACTCTTATGATTAATCCAAAAAAGACAAAATCACTCTTAAATACTATTTTTGCTCTTTTGTGGCTTGGTGCCTTTATTTTATCTTTTGGTCTTATGAAGCACATTCTTGATTTAGTACATATGAATATTGTTTCTCAGGCAGTCTTTATGTTCTTTATAACTATCGTTTCATTCTTGTCTTACAGAATTAACTTAACAGCAAATGCGTATACAGTAGATAAGGGTCAAGGATTATTAACGCCTTTTATAGATATTCTCTTTTTGCCAATTATAAAGGTAGGGATGAAATTAACAGATGGTATCTCACAAATAAATATTTTAATCTTTATTTTTGACTTTTTAATTGAAGCTCCATTTAAAGTTATCTTTGGATTTTTCGAACAATTATTTGCCTACTTGCACACCAAAAGAGAAGACCTTGAATAGTTTCTCAAGAGAAACTATGTTTCGCAAAATTCACCTCTTGCAACCGATGTTTCTAGATGTTATAAAAGAATATACCTATGGCAGATATCGTAATAACAGATCAAAACTTCCAAGACCAAGTGCTTAAAGCAGACAAACCAGTGCTCGTTGATTTTTGGGCTCCATGGTGTGGCCCATGCAAAATTATTGGCCCAATTGTAGAAGAATTAGCAAAAGAATATGAAGGAAAATTAATTGTTGGCAAAGTAAATGTAGATGAAAATGCCAATACTGCAGGAACCTATGGCATAATGAGTATTCCAACTCTTGCTTTCTTTAAAAAAGGACAAGTTGTTAAAACTATTATTGGTGCACAACCAAAAGAATCTCTTAAAAAAGTAATAGACGAAGTCCTCGCTTAATTAAATGAAAGGTTTTCTCAAATCATGACTGCCATGTATGACGTTATCATTGTCGGCTCCGGTCCTTCTGGTCTTACCGCTGCAATCTATGCAACTCGCGCTGATTTAAAAGTACTTGTTATTGCAGGTCTTAAGTGGGGAGGGCAACTCCAATTAACTACAGAAGTAGAAAATTTTCCTGGATTTCCAAGTGGTATTCAAGGGCCAGAGCTTATGATGGCAATGCGAAAACAAGCAGAAAAATTTGGCGCGCAGTTTGTAGATGCAAATATGGATCCAACTGATTTTACAACTCAGTCTGGTGGTCCTTTTACGGTGACAGTAGAAAGCAAACAATACACTGGTAAGGCACTTCTCATTGCAACAGGAGCAGATGCAAAAACGCTTGGCGTTGTGGGAGAAAAAGAGTTAACAGGACGTGGTATTTCTTATTGTGCAACGTGTGATGGTGCATTTTTTAGAAACAAAAAAATTATTGTTGTTGGCGGAGGAGACAGTGCCATGGAAGAAGCAAACTTTTTAACAAATTTTGCAGATGTTATTTTAATGCATAGACGAGACAGTTTTAGAGCATCTCAAATTATGCAGGATAGAGTAAAACAAAATCCAAAAATTACCATTATGTACAATTCCCAAATTGCAGAAGTTATTGGCACCAATAAAGTAGAAAAAGTAAAAGTGCAAAATACCCAGACCAAAGAAATTACAGAAATGCCAATTGATGGTATTTTTGTTGCAATAGGTCACACCCCCAATACCAGTATTTTTAAGGGTGTTGAATTAACGGAAAAGGGCTATGTTAGGGCACAAAATGGTACCAGAACAAACATTGAAGGAATTTTTGTATCTGGAGATGTAGAAGATGATAGATACCAACAAGCAATCACCGCAGCAGGATTTGGCTGCATGGCCGCACTAGATATAGAAAAATATCTGGTAGAAAAAAAATAACGTGGCACAAACTCCAGAGCAGCAACAAATAATCAAACAAGTAGATGCACAGTGAAAGGCTCTTTCTTTTATTGCTACAGATACCTCTGTCCATCATAAAGCAATGGAACGAATGCAGACAGTTCATCCACAACTTTTTTCCTATTACAGAGAAAAATGAATTTAGGAGTTGCTGTAGAGAGAGTGGGAGGCGTGAATCCAACACCTTATTGGAGTATTTGATGCTATAAATATTCTCCATCATGCTCGCCAGCAGGCAAATCAGCAACCCTCATAATCAATTTTTATCAACCTTATTGACAGCCAGTTTAATATAGATCAAAATAATTATATGGCTGATACCCAAGATCAAACAGTACAAAATCCTCCTGCATTGGAAATTCCTAAAGAAATTAGAGCATTTTTAGAAAACTTACTTGATAGTGCAGGGATAACATCTGTAGAACCAGAAATGCGTGAGCAAATGATTGAAGAATTATATGTTAGGTTAGACAAATATATTATTGCCAAAGTTACTGAAAATATGCCCGATGAAAAATTGGATGAATTTGCAAAACTTTTTGAAAATAAAGCAGATATGTCGCAAATTCAGGAATACTTATTAAAAAACTTGCCAAATGCACAAGAAGTTTTTGCCCAGGCTTTTGTGGAATTTGAAAATATTTACTTAGAAGGAGTTGCACAAGCACAACCAATAGAAGAAGAACAACAAATAGCAGAACAACCACAAGAAAAAACTGCAGAACAAATTGCAATAGACACAGCAATCAAGCAATAGATATGAAATATGATGCCAACACCAGAAGCCGCAGTTATTAATCCCGCAGCCGCACAAACGCGCACACAGGTTGCGCGAGAAACAGCACGAGCAGCATTTAAAAAAACAGAAGCAGAACGAGTAACAAAAAATGCACAACGAAAAAAAATAAATCCATTGCGTACTTTAAGTGGACTGAGAGGTCTTAGTCGAAGAATTCGTGAAGATAGTTTGGTGGGAAGAGCACAGGCAAGAATTGAGGCAATAGAAAGAAGGACAGGTGTCCAGCTAACTCCAGATATGGATTTAAGTCTTCAGGCAATAAGGCAAATAAGAGGAAGAGTGCCAATAGCAAGAAATGCTGGAGTAGAAGGAAGACTTGTTCAAGAAGTTGGACAGCAGACAGTGAATGCTGCACGGCAAACAATATCAGATGCACGTGCAAGACTTACTTTAATTTCACACGATCCTCTAGCTGCACTAGCAGCAGGAGAAGGGATAGTATTAAAATCTGAAAGCGGAGCAACATTGGCTCCTGGTGCTCAGGAATTAGCAAATGCAGTAAAACAAGTAAGAAGAGAATTTGAGGGAAGCAAGGTCTTTGTAAATGGAGCAAGAGTTGAGGCACGTTTAAAGGCTCTTATTCCTAATGCTCAGAGGTCACAAGTACAACATTTATTGACAGAAGCAGGAATCTCAACAAGAGATGTTGCAAAGGGAATTATTGAGCAGGTTAGAGAATACAGAGTTCACAGAGTTGGTACACAAAATATTGATGCCTACTATAATCAGTTTCAAGCAGAAGTTATAGCAAATGTAGCCAACAGAGCACGATTGGAAGGGAATAGAAATGCGTTGATTAACTGGCTGCATAATGCGGATGGTTTAAGTAGGGTAATCTCAAGAATTCCTGTAGCTGGTGATGTTCGTGACGTGTTACTCAGCAGTGTCAGAAATGGAAGACTGCTTGTTGGTGCAGCTGTTGCTGTTGGTATTGTTACACTTCCAGCGCATGTGCCTGTTACCATGACTGCCGTTGCAGTTGCTGCGGCAATTGCGGCAACACGACATCATATGTTGCAAAGAGCAAATCTCCAAAGAGAAGTGCGGGCAAAAGTTTTAGAAGGATGGAAGCCTCCAACTTCTACAAAAGATATTAGAAAAGCATCAACTCTTAAAATTAATCCATTTCATATTAGAGATAGATTATCTACAGAGTATAAACAAGCGCAAATCTATGAGAGAGTATTTAAACCGTTAGAAGCCCAAAATTATATTCTTGATACATCTACTATTGCATCAGATATATCGCAGTTGCAAACACCAGCAGAACAAATGGCATATTTGGCAGATTTAACAGCACGTATTAGTCTTGCTCAACGGGGAGATGTCTTTTTTACCTTACAACAAGACCAAAACGGAAAGCCATCTTTGCAAACTACTCTTGAAACTCTTAGAACGCAAAGAGATTATTTAATTAATCAACTGCATCCTTCTAGAGATGCAGTGCAAAATGCAATGGTGAGAAGAAGAGCTGCATTACTGCAAATTCATGCAAAAGCAGAAAGAAATTTACATATGGATACGGTTAAAAATACTGTGCAGTATGCCACAACGCTTGTTGGCATGATGGCAGCAGGTTATGAAGTTGGACAAGGACTGCATGTTGTAGGTGAATGGGTTGCAAATAGTCCTGTTGGGGAATGGTTTAGAAATACACCGGCAGCACAATGGATGGGACATAATTTGGGGCTTAGAAATATAGAAAATGCAATTAAACAGCATTTGCCAGGAGCACATCACGAAGCAGCAGCAGGGCATGTAAATACGCATATTGTTGATATCCATACAGCC
>JAKAEF010000039.1 GCA_021820025.1 bacterium
ATTTGAGACTCAACCCCTGTAGTTAAAAATAAATTTAAGCAAAAATCAAAGTAATTCACTTTTTCTAATCCTTTAATTTTAATTAATGTATTAAAGGCAACTGTTTTGTCAGAAATTTTTTCTATATCATTTCCCATAATGGTTAGTGCTTCGTCATACATTTTTTTATATAGTTTCATAAGATTTTTTTCATATCTTGTATAGGCTAAAAATAAATTCTTCAACTTTGATTCACTCTTATCATCAACTGCTAATGCAAAATTTAACTCTTTTTTCACTTTCTTAATTGCAGCATTAAGAGAATATTTTTTTGAAATAAGATTTTTTATCATAGTTAATGACGCATCCAAACAAATGACACCGGTATAATTTTGTGCATTTGCAAAGCATTGACGTTGCTCTGCAATTGTAGCAATAGCATTTATTGCTTTATTATTTTTTGACAAAATATATCCAATTCTAAATGCTGCTAAATTTTTATTTTTTGAATATCCTTTTACAATTATTAGGTTAGGTAAGGCATTATATTTTTCAGCAATTACATCAGATTCAAAAATGTTGTCTTTATTAAAAATTAAATCATAAAATATCTCATCAATTAAAATTAAAATATTGTTATTTTTCGCGATTTTAAATATTTCTTTTAAATCATTTTCTGAATAGATTTCTCCAATCGGATTACTAGGCCTTACCAAAACAATCAGCTTAGTTGATTTTGAAATATTTTTCTTTAACAAATTTATGTCAAACTTAAATGGGATTTCTCCTTTAGTATTAATGATTTCTTTTGCAGGAATTTTGTAATACTTTGCTAAATACGTGTAAAGATAATATGTTGGACCAACGATTAGAGCAGAAGAGAAGGGATAATTATTTTTAATATACTCAAAGACCATAGAAATTGCACCAGTAACTCCTTCTGCCATACAAATATCTTCCGCTGAATAAGTAATATTTCTCATTTTTACATTTTCCGCATATGCTAGTGCTTTGCGTGCAGTAATATTACCTTTAGGAGGTGAATAAAATCTATAATATGTCCCTTTTCCTAAATCGTTTTTTGCCTGATCAATAAATCCTTTAAATGCCATTTTGTCAGAAGTACCGGATGAAAGCTTTAATCTATTTTTAACTCCGTTTTCTTCCATTAATGATTGCATTTGCTCTGAAGTGAAAAGGGTTTCATTTAAACCATAATATGAATAATTATTTTTTTTAAGACTAATATCGCCATTAGTAATTATTTCAAAGGCTTGTTCTAAATATTTTTTATTTGGAATTCTTATTTTCATATTTGCCTTTCATATTTATTTGATAGGACTGCATATTTGCTTGGATCTCCTAATCCTAATTCAATATATTGTTCTGTAAAAACAACTAACCGAATAAGTCCTTCTACAAGCTCTTCTCGGTTTGATGCATAGGTAATTCTTATCCACATTCCTAAATACTCATCCCATTGTGTTTGTGATAACCCAAAACATGCTCCATTTTGTGTATAGGTTGAAAGAGTAAACATAAGTTTTGCTAAAAAGTCATTACTGTTTGTTCCTAAGGGAATTCCGGCAAGTTTTATAAAAGTATTAAATGCTGCTTCATCAGGGGATCCAGCTTGAGCAACTTGCTGCAACACTGCTTTAACGATCTGTAAATTATCTGCATAATATTGTTTAACAGTTTCGTTCCAATTATCCCACTCCTTATACATTTCTCTAAATTCATCAGCTGTAAACGGATATGAATCTCTTGCCATATACGTTTGTATAGCCTTTTCAAGAGATAATGCTATATTTTGCATTGTTAGTGCTTTTATTTTTCTTGCCAATCCTTCAAACTGGATGAGCGGTTGTTCAACAAGTGGGGGATTACATCTTCTTGCAACAATAATGTTATCTAATGATTCTTTTGTTTCTCTATTTGTTGTTGCCAAAAATCCTATTCGAGTTCCAGGGATGTTTTGTGTTTTGGAAAGGCTATCGGCAACAACGACCCTGTCTAATGCTCCAAGTTCTTGCGCAATTTGCAAAAACCTTGATTGATAATTTCTTGCATCATCAAAATATAAATTTTCAAAAATGCAATCTAAAAGAACTAAAATATTACGTTGTTTTGCTACTGTTAGAATTTTGCGAATTTCATCATCCGAATATGATTCACCAGTTGGGTTATTAGGAAGAGTTAATGCAATTGCTTTTGTATTTGGTGTAAGTGTTGCTTCAATTTCTTCGTATCTTGGAAAAAATCTTGTTTTTTCAGACATAGAAATCGTTTGCGGAACTGCTCTTGCAATTTTTAATCCTTTTTGCAATGCAGCGTATGGACCGGTGTAGTAGGAAAGTCCTAAAAATAAAATTTCTGCTTGTGGAGTTGTCTGAGAAAGCATTTCCATAAATATTTCGATTGATTCTGTTGCTCCTTGGGTTAAATAAACAGTATCATTGCTAAAAAAATCTCCTTGAGGATCAATCTTGGCATCCATAATTTGCTTTATTGCTTTTGTTGTGGGGGCTGTTCCTCCTTCTGCCGTATAATTAACAGCCAAAGAAGACATGCTTTGTCCAATTTGTAATAAGCGGGAATAAAAAGATGGTGGTTCAACAAGACTTACTCCTGGTCCAAGACTTAATCTTTCCAACGTTGCATCCGTCATAGTAGACATAAAAACTTGTCTGAAAATATCTTCATTTAAAAAATATGCTCCTGCTCCATCTGATAACTCACTGTTTGGATTTGTTCTTCCTCTTCTTAGTGAAAATTCTTCTGCCATTCTAATTCTTCTATCTAATTCGCCAGATTCAACAACTTCTAGAATAGTTTGTCTTAAAACAGGTCTTAATTCGTCTAATCTAGATAATGCAGTATCTATTACTGGCTGTAATCCAGATTGACGAGTTTGCTCATTTGTATTTTTTATTATTTGTAATGCTTCAATTCTCATATTTTTTCTCCACAAAAAAACCCGCTTATAAGCGGGAATGTTGTTGTAACTACAACAGAACATTATCCCGCGTTAAGCGGGGAGTGATGTACATCTTTTGTATTTACAATATTTTGTTTCATATTATGCAATTCTTTTTAACATTAATTTATATCCACCCATACCTTTGTTAAGCCATTTACTAATTCTGGCAATTGTTGTGCTGCTCATACCTGTTTCTTTTGTAATCTCTAAATAATCAATTTTTTTATTAAGCATTAATACAACTTTCCACCTGTTAGTAAATTCTTTAATTTCTGCCTCAGTTAATAAATCTCTAAAAAACTTTTTGCATTCCGCTTCTGTTTTAAGCTGCAAAATTGCTTTAAAAAGTGCCTTTGTATCCTGTGAATGCAAATAATTCATGCTTTATTAAACTAAAGTGTAATAACATACTATCACTTTATTTAGCTAAAGTCAATAGAGTAAAAAATACAAATTTATTAACTATTTAAGGCTATTTTTCTTCTCTGTTAATAAAGTGGCGGGAGAGGCGATGGATAACAACGAGCAAAATTCCAAGTACTGGAACAGCAAAAATTGCACCTGCACTTCCTGCAATTTTAAATCCCACTAAAAAGGAAAGTAATACAACAACTGGATGCATTTTAAAAGCTTTACCCATTAGTTTTGGTCCAATAATATTAAAAATTACTTGCTGCAGAATAACGAGTGATCCTAAAACCAAAAGTCCCTTTGTTGTATCCATAACAAAGGCAACGGCAACAGGTGGAATAACAGCTAAGACTGGACCAATAAGAGGAACAATTGTTAAAATCCCAGAGATAAGTGCTGTAGATGCAGCAAAATCAACATTAAACAATCGCAAAACAAGCCATGTTGCAATTCCTGACATAATTCCAAATAACAATTGCACTCGAATAAATGAAGCAAAAGTTGTATCTATAACAGATTGAATATATTCAACTTCTTTATGCCATTTTTTTGGAATTATGTTAAAGATTTCTCGACTGATTCTTGTTTTATCTAGAACAAAATAAAAGGAAATAATTAATGCAATAAATGTATCAAAAAGAAATGTAGCGACAGATGGCAAAAATGTTAATGAATTAGTTAACGAAGATGTCATTAGGTCGCCCCATTTATTTATAAATTCAGGATATGCAGATAAATATTTTGGCAATATAAGAAATAAATTCTGTAATTGTGTTGTAACAAGAGGAATAAACAAGAAAACTGTTGCACTAACTAACCCTAAAAAGAGCATATACACAACTAAAGCAGAAGCAATTTTATACATTTTAGTAACCCTGCTTAAATTATAGACAACAGGTTCTAAAATAAAGCTTAAAAGCCACGCTGAGAGTAGAATAATCAAAATATCTGAGAAGTTGCCTAAAAATTGCCAAACGATACTTAAAACATAAATTCCAACAGCAATAATAAGGAGCGTAATTAAGATTTGTACAGAGGTAAACTGTTTTTTTATCTCTTCCAACATAATTCCATTATATACTTATCTTTTAAAGATTGTATATATTAATTTGGTATAAAAATTTTATAACAGAATTATAAAATAATTAAATCTCTTGAAGAAAGAGTAAGTAGCGTAGGAGAAGAAGAAATAGCAACTAAATCTTCAATTCTTACTCCTGTATTATTTGGTATATAAATTCCTGGTTCTATAGAAAAGACCATACCCGGTTTTAATACATCTTTTGAATAAGGAGAGAGACTGGGAGCCTCATGAACTTCCAGACCAATTCCATGGCCTAAAGAGTGAGGAAACTGTGGATATCCCTGAGAGACAATATAATCTCTTGCAATTTTGTCTGCTTGCTGCGCATTGGGATTATTGGTTGATTGTACGTATTCAAAAGCTTTTTGTTGAGCATCTTTAACGGTGTAATAAAGTTTTTTTTCACTATCTGAAATATGTCCAACATATATTGTTCTAGTCATATCCGAACAATAATTTTCAAACTGAACTCCAAAGTCCATTAATACAAAATTGTTTTTTTCTAAAATTGTATCTGAAGATCTATGATGGGGAACTGCAGCATGAGGACCAAAAGCGACAATTGTTGGAAAAGATGGAAGCGATTTATTGTCCCTTATAATACTTTCAAGTTGGAAGGCAATATCTTTTTCAGAAATTCCAGGTTTTATTATGTCTAAAATTTTTGTAAAAGCTTCATCTCCAATTTGGCATGCTTTTTTTATTGCTTCTATTTCTGCTATATCTTTTATTTCTCGTAGATTTTTAATAGTAACAGGCGTTAAATTTGGTTGTTTGGAAGAAAGATATTTATATTCTGAAACTGTTAAATTATATTCTTCAAATCCAATTCTTTGTAATTTCTCTTTGTTTGCTATCTGCTCAACAGCCTCTACCCAGGAAACATCTACAGAAAGTTCTACAGGGATACAATCGGGAGAGGTTTTTTTTGCATCTTCAAAATAAAGAGGACTGGTTAAAATATAACAGGCATTTTTTGTAACAAGAACAAATGATTCTCGTTCTGTTGGCGAAATTCCAAAAAAATTTGTTACATATCCTATTTGCAATGGGCTGGAAATAAATAATCCATCTAGGTTATTTTCTAAAAGTATCTGTTGAGCTTTTTCTATATGCGACATGTTTTGATTATACAAAAGATTAGTAGAAATTACTTACTTTTAATAAGAGGAGCAAGTTTTACTCCAGAACCTGTAGATGAAGTAATACCCATTTCATCTGGTTTTAAAATAACAATCTTTGGATTTACTGCGACATCAGGCATTCGTATAATTCTCCCAGCAATTAATTTAGTGTTGTTTTTTGTGTCAGGATAACCTACAACAAATACTCTTTCTCCTTGTTGTATTTTTGAAAAACCAGATCGTACAAGTCCGGTGTCTTTTCCATAAACAACTGTTTTTGTTATGGTATCAATTTCTACAATTCTATCTTTTTTATCAGGTGTTGAAACTGTAATCTCATAATTTTCTTTATCAATGTTTGTGACAGCTCCGGAAATAAGGGTTGGAAGAGTCATCTCATCTATAAAGCGTGCTAAAATTCTTTTCGATTCTTTATTATATAAGCCCAAAATACCAATAGCAGATCCTTTTGTAATATCAGAAATTCCGATTTGCTTGGATGATGTAGACATAAACTGTGTTAATTCATCAACATCAATATAACGAGTATTTCCTTGAATATCTGTTATGGTTATTTGTGTTCCGTTAACATCTGTAACCGTTCCTACAATACCTCTTTTATCTACTAGATTTAATTGTGCTACTCGAGATGCAATCCTTTCTTTTAAGTTATTTAATTGTTTATCAAGTCCATCAATACTTTGTCCTCCAATAGGAGTTGGTGTTGCAGTTGGTACAGGAGTTGTAGATGGAGTAGGAGTTGTTGCCGCAAATGAAGGAACAACTGTAAATGATACTGCTAAACCTAAAAGTAATATCTGTAATACTTTTTTCATAAATTAAAAATTCTCTGTTGAGTATGTTATAGTGATAGATTTTTGCACTTCTTCTCCGGATGGACTTATAGCAGTTAGGGAAATGACATTTTCTCCACTACTCAGAGTAGTAGTTACAGAATAATTCCCATTTGTTGCGGGGGTAACTACTTGATCTGTTGCATCAGATGTAACAATGAGTGTCGCTCCAGGAGTTGTTCTTCCTGTTATTGTTAATGATTTTGTACTCTGAACGCTTTCATCTGCGGGTGAATCAACAGTTAAATAAATGTCTAATGCTGGTGTTGGGGTTGGGTTAGCAATTGTAATTGTTGGAATTTTACTTGGATTTAGAGAACGTGTAGATTGATAAATAAAGAACGCAACTCCTGCAACAAGTAGTCCTATAAAAATAGCAACCACAGATAATACAACTCTTTCTGTCTTCATGCGTAGAGGTATAATAGGCCAAAACTATTACCTTGTCAATAAAGGGACGTCTATGTTAGGATATATGCTATGGAAGTTACAAAGCTTGCAGAAAAAGGTGTGAAAATAAAAGGAAAAGCTGCTGTTTTTGGTGTAAATCCTATTGGTGGAAGAGCAAAAAATGTTGTAGATGCAGTTATTCTTATTGATAGAACAATACCACTGTCTTCACTAAACGTAGATGAAAATCCAGTTGTTTTTAATGGTCCCGGAGAATACGAAGTAAAAGGAGTAAAGTTAACAGGTCTAGGAAAAAATGGGGAAGTGGCTTATTTAGGAAAAATTGATAATGTCGATACATTTATTATTAAAGCTTCTGCAGCGGCAAAAGCAAAAGATCTCCTTAAGGAATGTCAGCTCGCAATAATAGATGCAGATGCAGAAGTAGAAGAATCAGTTATTGCGGGTCTTAATGCGAATGTTGTTGTACTCTTTGGCGAAAAAGTAGAAGAACTGGCAAAAGTACTCGGAAAGACTCCAAACAAAACTGCAAAATTTGCGATTACCAAAGATAAGTTGCCTTCGGAACTAGAAGTTGTCATACTAGAATAAGTTGCTTCAAAGTGGTCATTGATTTGTACGCTTTTCTTTTGTACTATGCATAATTACCTATGCCAACGCTAAAAACACCTCCACATCATGAAGAAGCTGAGTCATCAGTGCTCGGAGCTATTCTTATAGATAAAGAAGCAATTAACACTGCATCAGAAATATTAAAACCTGGCGATTTTTACAATCCTGTTAATGCAATTCTGTTTGATGCAATGTTATCTTTGTATGAAGAAAGAAAACCAATAGATATTATTACTCTTACAGCAGAACTTAAAAAAAAGAAAAAATTTTCTGAAGTTGACAGTGATTATGTTAGTGAATTGGTTAATCTTGTTCCAACAGCTGCTAATGTAGGACATTATTCAAGACTCATTAAAGAAGCATCAACAAAGCGTTCACTTATTGCTTTGTCAGGTGAAATTAGTACACTTTCTTTTGATCATCAATCAGACCTGAGAGAAGTTTTAGAAAGAGCAGAATCAACAATTTTTGGAATTTCTCAAGGAAACATTGTAAGAGGTTTTACTCCAATTAGGGAATCATTAACAGGAAGTTTTGACAGAATAGATGATTTGCACAAAAGAGGAGCAGGTTTGCGTGGCTTGGCAACCGGTTTTGCAGATGTAGATACAACTCTTTCTGGATTTCAGGATTCCAATTTAATTATTCTTGCAGCAAGACCAGGTCAGGGGAAAACCGCTATTGCAATTAACATTGCTCAACATGTTGGCGTAAAAGAGAAAAAGCCTGTTGGCATATTCTCTTTAGAAATGAGCCAAGAAGAATTGGTAGACCGTCTATTGGTCGGGCAAGCAGATATTGATGCATGGAAACTAAAAACTGGAAGACTTTCTGAAGCAGATTTTACCAGACTTTCTGAAGCAATGGGACAATTGGCAGATGCACCAATTTTTATTGATGATACCCCAGGTATTTCTATTAATGAAATGCGAACAAAAGCACGACGTTTGCAATTGGAACAGGGAATAGGCTTGTTGATTGTTGATTATTTACAATTAGTTGATCCTGGTAAAAAAGCAGAAAACCGTGTTCAGGAAGTATCAATTGTTTCTAAGTCCATGAAAAATTTGGCAAGAGAGTTAAAAATTCCTGTTTTATGCTTGTCTCAGCTTAATCGTAGTGTTGAGCATAGAGAAAAGGGAAGACCAGTTTTGGCCGATTTAAGAGAGTCTGGAAGTATTGAACAAGATGCTGACGTTGTCTTATTTTTATATAGACCTGAGGAAGAAGAACAAATTAATTCAAATACTAAAAATGTAAAACTTATTATTGCAAAACATAGAAACGGTGCAGTTGGAGAAATTGATCTTTTGTTTAGAGGTGACAGAGTTAAATTCTTTAGTGTAGATAAAAAACGA